>DAONII010000301.1:0-2229 GCA_035405085.1 bacterium
ATTGAAGCCTTCATCTCATCTCCCTTCTAAATTCAGTCCATGAGTCCAGAGATCCATGAGTCCATAAGTCCATAAGACAAAATAAGTTTTAACTAACGAACTAACGAACCAACGAACCGGTGGACTAGTGGACTGTTGTTGTGCGAGGAGGGGGAGTTGAACCCCCATGGGTTTCCCCACCAGATCCTAAGTCTGGCGCGTATGCCAGTTCCGCCATCCTCGCCTTGAAAACCACGATCAGGGGCGCACAATTTCAGCGCCGTCAGACAAAAAACGGGCCTGAGGCCCCAAAAATCACGCCAAACCTAACTTTTTTAACGGATGAAGGCAAGAAAAAGGGGGGCTACTCGGTACTTTTCATCCGCTTTTCCCCCTCTTTCTGATTTTTTTCCATCCTGTCTATCCAGCTTCGCAGATAATCTGCCCACTTCCGGTTGCCGGCATCCTCGAAATGCTCGAGCAGTTCTTTGTGAACCTCCAAATCCACACCGGGGTGGATGATGCTGTAGGCGAACTTGCGGGCGATCAGCCTCTGTTCATCGGATGTGGGGGCAGGCGCGTACCAATGACGGGCCGCGAACAGATGCGACATCGAAAACACGGCCGCAGCGATAATGAGCACCGACGCTGAAAAGGCGGCCTTGTCGACCGTCGACATGGCCCGCCAGCGGGTCACGCGCCCCCAAAAATTCTTTACGCCCAGGCCTCCCAGCGCCGCGATGAAGAGGAGCGAAGGGACGACGTAGTGGACCCACGCCAGGGGAAGCATCGTCAGGGACAGGAAGGAAGAATACACAGCCAGGGCGACTATCAGGGATTCGCCGGCCTTGGACGAGGACCCCCTGTCGAGGAGGAGTCGGTGCAGGAAACCGAATGCGCACAGCCCCGCTACCGCGCATGCGAAGGGGGTGGAGAAGAATACCACGTATGCAGCGAACGCAATCCTGTGTGCGAAGCTGGCGTGCACCTGCGTTAAGAACACCATCTTCTGTATTTCTATCCTGAATAGCCGCCACTTGGCCCTCGACATCAGCACGCCGAGCGGATCGGAATGGAGACCCGGGTCGAGGACCCACGCGATCAGGAGAGCGCTGACGAAGGAGATCGATACTGCAGCAAACGCCCTCACGAGGCTTCTTCGGTCGGGCGCCCCGGCCGCTGCAGCCATGGCGGCGGCCGGCAACAGCGCGAAGTTGCTTATCTTGGTGGAGAACAGCATGCCGAGGGTCACGGCCAGGGCGACGCAAAAAAGAAGGCTCGCAGGGGAGGTTCGAGAAGAGCGGCGGCCGAGCTCATACGAAAAGAGCACCATGGCGGCGGAGAGCGCCATCATGAAGGTGTCGACCGAGGCAAGCATCTGAACGTCCCAAAAGGCCGGATGTATGAGAAGCAGCACGTAGCTCGACATGCCTGCCAGGGGGCCCGCCAGTCGCCAGACCAGGAGCATAACCAACACCGCCGCCAGCCAGCCGAAAACCGCCGACATGTACCGTCCCGCCAGGAGCTGCCGGTGAGTGAACATCTCGTCCAGCGCAGAGAGGAACTTTTCCGGGAAATTCACTATATCCAGGTCGTACTTGAACCAGAATCGGCGGGGCTCAACCGAAGTGACAGGCTCGCCTATCGAGTTCATCAGAGCGCCGAAAAGATAGGATCCCATGTGCGGGTGATTCGCATAGACATCGAACTCGTTCCAATACTCGTTATCCCAATCGCCGGAAACGTAGAGGTTGAAAAAATATCCGTTGAATATCCAAGCCGCCTCGTCGATGTCGCGCAACTCCCTCCTCCTATCGACACCTCCGATGCTGAACACGGCTCCTGAGAGCAGCAGCAGGACTAGAAGCAGGCCAAGAACCCTCTTGCTAATTTCGACCCTCATGCCTTTCTCGCCACCAGCGACCAGGACACCCCGTGGGTGTGCGTGACCCTGGGCTCTTCCAGGGGCAGGCCTGTCAAGAGGGCAAGGACCTCATCCCTGCGCCAGTAGTGCGCTATGTGCGGAAGGAGCTGGTCGAAGACCATGGCCTCCGTGTGCCTGAACGAGCGCTCGCGCAATTCCTTCAAGTAGCTGTTGCTGTGCGGCAGCACGATGTAGAGCTTTAGCGCAGCGGTCATCGCGACGGCGATCCCTCGTGTGATAGCGGGATGAACGCGCGAGGTGAAGTGCTTGCGAACAGGGTCGAACCAGCGGATGTAGCGCTCGTTTCCCTCGAGGGCGTAGACCCA
>DAONII010000302.1:0-2220 GCA_035405085.1 bacterium
GGCGACGAGGTTATGCAGGGCGTGATCGTGGATACGAACACTCCGTGGATCGCCGAGCGCTGTCACATGTTCGGGCACGAGGTGGTGCGCCACAGCGCGGTGCCCGACGACGCCTGTGCGATAGGGGACGCGCTGAAGGCCGCCGCTTCGCGCGCCGGCGCCGTTATCGTAACGGGAGGGCTCGGTCCCACCGCCGACGATATCACGGTCGAGTCGGCCGCCTCTGCGTTCGGCGTAAAGCTATATGCCGACGAGTCGGTTTTGGAGGAGATACGCAATTTTTTCGAGAGGATGGGCCGTCCGATGTCTCCGTCGAACGAGAGGCAGGCGCTTGTCCCGGATGGGGGTCGGGTGCTCCCGAACCCGGTCGGAACCGCCCCCGGGATACAGGTGAATTTCGGGGGAGCTGAGTTCTTCTTCCTGCCCGGCGTTCCCCGCGAGATGTACAGGATTTTCGACGACTCCGTTACCCCCTGGCTCAAGAGCAAAACCGGGGGCGCGGTCTCCGAGCGCGTGCTCAGGTGCTTCGGGCTTCCCGAGGCCTGTGTCGACGAGCGCCTCGCCGGGGTCGATCTCTTCGGAGCGCGACTCTCTTTCCGGGTGAAGTTCCCGGAGATACTTCTTAAGCTGGTCGCCCGCGCAGGTGAAAGCGAAGATTCGAATGGCATCGCTTCTCGCGCTGCAAAGGCTGTTCGCGCGAGGCTCGGCGACGTCGTATACGGAGAGGGGGAGTCGTCTCTCCCCGAGGTTGTGGGCGCGATGCTCTCCGATCGCCGCATGACAATATCGGTGGCGGAATCCTGCACCGGCGGGCTGCTTTCTTCCGCGATAACGGATGTTTCCGGCTCAAGCTCATGGTTCGAGCGTGGCGCGGTGACCTACAGCAACCGCGCCAAGATCGAGATCCTCGGCGTGCCAGAGGATGTCCTGCGCGCGCACGGAGCAGTCTCCGCCGAGGTCGCCATGTCGATGGCCGACGGGATGCGTCGCTCAAGCGGCGCATCCGTTGCCGTAGCGATAACGGGGATAGCGGGGCCTGGCGGCGGATCGCCGGAAAAACCGGTGGGCACCGTCTTCATAGCGCTTTCCTCGGAGCAGGAGACGAAGGCGAACGAATTTCATTTCGCGAGGGAGAGGCTGATGTTCAAGCAGATGGTCTCATGGACCGCGCTTGACCTCGTCAGGAGAGATCTGCTCAAAGGGTAAAAGCGCCGAGGCGCAGGGGAGAATATGAAGCACAGAGCCTTTCTGGCTTTCGACATAACCGACCACATGCGCTCAGAGCTCGCTCAGCTGATAGGGATCCTGTCGTCCAAGGCGAAGGGGATCCGCTGGGTGAAGCCGGAGCTGATGCACTGCACGCTGCGCTTCTTCGGCGATGTGGATGAGGAGCTTTTGCTGGGCAAGCTTTCGGACGTTGTCGCGGAATCGGTGCTCCACCAGGCGCCGATACACCTGCTCGGCGAAGGGGTGGGCTGCTTTCCGAACTGGCGCTATCCGAAGATTTTGTGGGCCGGCCTCGGCGGGGACACCGAGGCGGTGATAAGCCTCCACTCGAGGCTCGAGGAGGCGTTCGGGGAGTTCGGCTTACAGAGGGACCCCAGGTCGCTCAGGCTTCACCTCACCCTTGGCCGAGCAAAGTCCGCCCTCAGGGGATGCGAGCCTCTCATACAGGTGGTGGAGAAGCTTACGGACCGGAAGTTCGGCGAGCTCAACGTATCGGCTTTGACTCTTTACAAGAGTGTGCTAACGAAGGACGGGCCGGTGTATACGGCCCTCCGGAAGTTTCCGTTCGGGGGCAGATGACTATGCAACCAACCTCAATTAAGGAGAACGCCATGACCAACGCACCGATGTCCGACAACCGCGAGAAAGCGCTGGGGCTCGCAGTTGCCACGATCGAAAAGCAGTTCGGCAAGGGTTCCATAATGCGCCTCGACAGCACCCAGCCGCTCGTGCAGGGAGTCGAGATCGTCCCGACCGGCTCCATCTCCCTCGACGTGGCCCTCGGTGTGGGCGGCCTTCCTCGCGGCCGCGTGATCGAGGTCTACGGGCCGGAATCCTCGGGCAAGACGACGCTCGCACTGCAGGTGGTCGCTCAGGCCCAGAAACAGGGTTCGATAGCTGCTTACGTTGATGCGGAGCATGCGCTCGACGTCGATTACGCCCGGAAGCTCGGCGTAAAGACAGAGGATCTCCTCATAAGCCAGCCGGACTCGG
>DAONII010000303.1:0-2216 GCA_035405085.1 bacterium
CCTCGGGATATCGGGGGCGTTCATCGCGGTTCAGCACTACCACGGCAAGGGTGCGGGCTTCGTCTCCTCCGCGCAGAAGTTCAGGGTAGCCGGCCAGCAGGCCGAGTATCTTGCGAGGCAGGGGCAGGCGTACAAAGCCTTTCGCCTCGGCAAGTCGCTCTCCCTTCTTGGCTATGCCGCGATGATAGGCAACGGCGCCATACGCCTCTCCATCGAGATGGAGAAGTGGGAGAGAAACGACCCCAGCGCCTCGGTCGCGCAGATGGTGGACGCCTTCACCGAGATCGGTCAGGGGGCCTCCTACTCGGTCTACCAGAGCTGGCTCGTATATCAGGGCGCCAAGACGCTTGCGGCCACGGCGGACGTAAAGCTCGCGACGGATGTCATGTCGGTGTCCGCCCGGGTAATCCCGGCCGGGCTTCTCCGTTCGATGCAGTTCTTCGGAGTAGCGGGCGGCTTGATGGCCTTCGGCAGGAGCAGCCTCTCGGTCGTCGAGGGGGCGGTCGGGAAGAAGATCGACTGGGAGGGAAGCGGACTCGAGATGCAACCGAAGTTCGAGACCGAGCTCTCGAGCCACGACAGGACCCACCTGATGATATCCGGCGGGATGGGGGCGGTGAGCGCGGGACTGATGATAGCGGCGGCGGTTCTGGTGATGCCGGTCGGACTCACCTTCGGAACCGCTCTGGCGGTCGGCGGGATGGTGCTCCTTGCCGCCCAGACGGTCTACGATATGGTGGACCCGCTGGAGATAGAGAAGAAGCGCGCCGAGAGGATGCAGATGCAAAAGCCCCCGAAGGCCGGCTAGCGATCGGCAGGGGCAGCTTCAGTCCTGAAGGGAATACTTCACCGTCAGCGTTATCGGCCTGGGGTAATGGGGCAGCGGTGCCGCTCGCCTTATCGTCTCGCGCGCCGCCTCGTCGAGAAGCGCCTCCCCGCACGAGGCAGCCAGCTTGATCGAACCCACCGACCCGTCCTCGGCTATCGTGAAGGTCACGCGCGGCGAGCCCTCGATGCCGCGCTCCTTCGCCCCCTGCGGATAGTATTTCGAGCGGTTTATCTTCCTCCATATCTTCGCGAGGGTGGGGTCGCCGCCGGAGCCTCTGCCGATTCCCGCCCCGAGGCCGCCGCCTACGCCGCCGCCGCTTCCACCCCCTGCGCCCTCGGAGCCGTCGCTGGAGGGGTGGTTCGAACCGGCTGCCGCCGAGGCCGCCCTTTCTGAAGCCGCGATCCCCGCTTCCGGCCTTTTGTCTGCATGAACTATAGGGCCTTTCGATGTAGAAACCCGGCCTTTTCTGCGCGGCTCTGCCGAGGATGCATCGCCTGAGATTTGGCCGTCAGGCCCGGCTATCCATACCGATACCACGCCCCCTCGCCCGCCGCCGCCCCCCCCCGCCTCCATCCTGTATAGGGAGAACGCGCCGAATGCGAATAGAGCGGCCAGGGCGAGATGGATCGACAGCGATACTGCTATCGGGAGGCCAAGGCGCTTCATAGGGGGCCTAGATAGACCCTCGAGGGTGTCCCGTCAATCGCTTGAGATGGCCCGTCCTCTCTGGTAGAGTCGGCCCACAGGAAAAGGGGGTAATATGGAAAACAAATGGCTTCCCTGTATGTGTACGGTGGTGCTGGGGATATTGGTGATCGTCTTCGCGTGGGTGAGCGTTTCATGGGGCAACATCGCCCTCACGATCATCGGCGCGGCGGTCATCCTGCGCGGCCTCATAAACAAGTGCTGCTGCGGCGACGCCTTCAAAAAAGAGGGGGGCGGCTGTTAGAGCTGCTGCGGGTGGGTTCGTTCCGATCAGATGGATGATTTGAAAGCCGGTTTTCGATGGTGCCGAACCGGTTGTGGGGGTGTGTTTTGAGAATAGAGGAGGTTGCCGAAGTCAGGCGGAGCCGAAGGGGAAAGTGGCTCGACGCGGCGGGGTGGATCCTCTTCGTCCTGTGGATCGGGGCGATACTCATCTTCAAATCCCTGCCCGACGGAGCGGGTTCGCTGGGGCTCGGAGTGCTCGTGCTCGCCGGTACGCTAGCGCGGCTTTTGCTCGGGGTGACGATAAGCGTCTTCTGGATGATAATCGGGCTTCTCTTTCTCGTGGCGGGAATAGGCGGGATGATGGAGATCGATCTGCCGCTGCTCCCGCTCGCGCTCATAGTCTGCGGGATATTGCTTCTGCTGCACAGGCGCTCGACGCGCAAAGGCGGCACCAGGA
>DAONII010000304.1:0-2212 GCA_035405085.1 bacterium
GTTCCCCCATGGCCGGTCACGTTGAAAAAGCCAAAGTCTATTTTCTGCCGTGGGAATCGCTGAGCCGCCTCCCGGAGCTTCTGGAGCTCTCCAAGGCCCATGAGTCGGTAAGGCCGGGCGACCTCACCGCAGTGAAGATCCACTTCGGCGAGCGCGGCGGCGACGGCCACATAAAGCCCGAGAACACGCGTCCAATTCTGCAGATGATCCGCAAACGCAAGGCCCGCCCCTTTCTCACGGACACCGGCACGATCTACCACGGCGACCGCGAGAACGCGGTCGGGCACCTGGCGGTAGCCGCCGACCACGGCTTCACGCAGACGCGCCTGCACACCCCGATAATCATCGCCGACGGCCTGCGCGGCGACGACTGCGCCGAAGTCGAAATCGAGGGAGAACACTTCAAGTCGGTCAAGATAGCGACCTCGATCGTAAAGGCCGACTCCATAATAGCGATGTCTCACTTCAAGGGGCACCTGCTGGCGGGCTTCGGCGGCGCGATCAAGAACCTCGGGATGGGCTGCGGCGCGAGGCTGGGCAAGTTCGCGATGCACTCGGGCGTATCCCCTTCGGTCGACGAAAAGGCGTGCACCGGCTGCGGCGCCTGCGTCGCGCGCTGCGCGCACGGGGCGATGTCGCTGTCGGACGGACGCGCAAAAATCGATCTCGATTTGTGCGTCGGATGCGGCGAGTGCATAATCGCATGCGACTACCGCGCGCTCACGATGAACTGGAACAGCAACACCGCGGCCGTGCAGGAGCGCTTCGCCGAATACGCCGCCGGGGCGGTGAAGGGAAAGCGCGCATTCTACGTCAACTTCGTCAACCACGTCACTCCCAACTGCGACTGCATGGGAATAAAGGAGAAGCCGCTCCTGCCCGACATCGGGATACTGGCCTCATCGGACCCGGTCGCGATAGACCAGGCGAGCCACGACCTCGTATGCAAACATGGAGGCGACGTCTTCAAGAAGACGCACCCCCGGATAGACAGCTCGGTGCAGCTCTCGCACGCGGTGAAGATGAAGCTCGGCAGCCGCGAATATCGCCTGATCGAGATATGACGGGACGGAAATCATGATCGCGAACGAAGCCGCCAGCAAGATAGGGAGATACGACGTATCACATATCATCGGCTCCGGCGGCTTCGCCACCGTCTACCTCGCTCGCGACCCTTACATCAACCGCCCGGTGGCGCTTAAGGTGAGCGACGTCCCGGAGACCCCGGCCTCCACGCCCGCGCTAGCAAGGCTTTTCAAGGAGGCGGAGGCGGCAGGCGGCCTCATCCACCCGAACATCGTAACCATCTACGACGCGGGGATACACGAAAACGCCCCGTACATCGCGATGGAATACGTCGACGGGACGACCCTCGTCAGATACACGGAAGCGGAGAACCTCCTCCCCGTGGCCGACGCTATCGACTGCACGATAAAGGTCCTGCACGCGCTCGACTACGCGCACCAGCGCGGCGTGATACACAGGGACGTGAAGCCCGGCAACGTGCTCATGGGGACAAACGGCGAGGTGAAGATCGCCGACTTCGGGCTGGCCTGTTTCAAGGAGCTGGCGCTCGTCGACACAAAATCGGTGGGCACGCCCTCCTACATGCCGCCGGAGCAGGTGGCCGGGCGCGGCTCCACACCTAAAAGCGCCCTCTTCTCCGTGGGCATCGTGCTCTACAGGCTCCTTTGCGGCGCGAAGCCGTTCGAGGGAGCAAACTCGGTAGAGGTCAGGCGAAACATACTCGAGAAACCGCACGTGCCGCTAGCGGACAGAAAGCCGCAGCTGCCGTCGGCCTTGTTCAAGATCGTCGACCGCGCCTTGGCCAAGGATCCCGACGAGAGATACCCGACGGGATTCGACTTCGCCCGCGACCTCGAGGAGGTGCTTCACGGCTCCGGCGGCGAGCTTTCCGCCGAGATGGCGCAACATGTACGCGACCTGAAAACGCTCGCCTTCTTCGAGGATTTCACCGAGCAGGAGACGGCAAGGCTCCTCACCATAGGCTCGTGGCTCAAACAAAGGGAGGGGGACGAGATAATCCGCGAGGAGGATCGTGGCGACTCCTTCTTCGTGATCGTCTCCGGCGAGGCCGAGGTGGAGGTCGGGGGCAAACAGGCGGGCGTGCTCTCCCGCGGCGACAGCTTCGGTGAGATAGCGTTTCTCCTCGGCCGCAGGCGCGCCGCTACGATAAGGGCACTCTCGAAAG
>DAONII010000305.1:0-2207 GCA_035405085.1 bacterium
ACACACTGATAGAATGGATCGCGGACGAGTCACGGCTCAGGCTTTTCATGTCGGGCTTTTCCACCTGGGTGCTGCTGGCGATCATAGCTTCGTGCGTGGCGCTTCTGACCAAGGGCGCCGACGTCATGATCGACGGAGCGGTCGCCCTCGCTCGCCGGACCGGCCTTCCCAAGATAGTCATCGGAGCGACGATAATATCTCTCGGCACCACGACGCCCGAGGCGGTCGTATCGGTCATGGCCGCGGTGATGGGGAACCCGGGCCTTGCGCTCGGCAACGGCGTCGGCTCGATCATCGCCGATACCGGACTGATCTTCGGGCTCACCTGCATACTCACCGCGGTTCCTGTAAACCGGTACATCCTGAACCGAACTGGATGGGTCCAGGTCGGGTCGGCCACGCTTTTAGTCGCCCTGGCAGTTCTCTCCATGGCGATTTCCCCCGAAGGCCCTCAGATCTCTAGGTGGATGGGTTTTCTGCTCCTCGCCCTGCTCGCGTGGTATCTCTTTGCGACCTACCGCTGGGCCCGGTGCGGGGGGAGCCGCGCGATGGAATCCGAGGTGCACGACCCCTCGCCGCACGAGGGGCTGGCCAGGAGCCTTGCGATGACGCTCGGCGGCCTCGCCGTCGTGGTGGTCGGGGCCCGCCTTATGGTGCCGTGCGCGGTGGAGGTCGCATTCAGGTTCCGCGTCCCGGAGGACGTGATCGCCGCCACGCTCGTCGCACTCGGCACATCCCTGCCGGAGCTCGTCACCGCGATAGCCGCGGTCAGAAAAGGGCATCCGGAGATAACCGTGGGCAACATCGTCGGGGCGGATGTACTCAACTGCCTCTTCGTAATAGGCGCCGCGGCGTCTGCTCGCCCGCTCGACGTGCCGGCAAATTTCTTCACCTTCCACTTTCCGGCCATGCTCGTAATCCTCTTCTCGTTCCGCCTCTTCATACACACATCGCACGGGAAGTTCCGCCGCAGGCACGGGGTCTGGCTTCTGGGGCTTTACCTGGCCTATGTCGCCGTGACGTATGCGCTGAACGTCGGGAGCGTGTAGCCCGCTCGCTTTGGGATTTACCGCACAACTTATCCAAAGATATGACGATAATCCTTTAGAACGGCCCTTGCCGGAGAGGAAAAACCATGTCGGATATTAAAATAACCTGCGAAAACATCAACTTGGAACGCGAACGGCCCATCGGCGAGCAGTGCCACGATTTCGAGAACCGCCTCGTCTATGCCCCGTGGAGCTCGTCCGGCATCGAGGCGAGATGCGCCTACGAGTTTTGCGCCGAGAAGAACGACTTCAGGAGGGAGGCGTGGTTCGGATGGGAGCCGTGGACCAGGAATTGCTCCGTATTCCCCTCCGAGGCTGCCAGGGAAAAATGCCTGAAGGTTTTAAAGGAGGAGCCCCTGAAGGAGAACGTCATAGAGGTCGCGAAGATGCTCGGCAGGATAGCGGCCATAAGCGCGCTGGTGCTCTTGGGTTTCGACGTGGCCTTCGGCACCTACAGGGCTGGAGTTGCGGCCGCCCTTTGTTCTTCAGATCCCGCCGGCAAAAGTATCGAGCGCGATTATTTTCAATGAAGCCCGCCGCTCTATCCTTGCTCTGATATCGCTGTAGCCCATTGCCAAATTTTTGTGCGCGGCATATGTCTTGGCCGTGAGTTCGATTGCCCTTGAATCCGGTTTCGTCTGCAGGCCCGCCTCACGCGGGCGGTGGGTCAAGCGCCTTTCAGTTCCCCTCGTCGCCTGCGCACTTTTTATCTCGATGCACGGGCAGGCGCGCGGGGAGGAGGGCGCAAAACCCCCGGGTTTCGTGAAGATGAAGGCCGGGGAATACGCCAGCGACCGCTTCGTCGTGGACCTTCGCTACGACACGGACGACAACTTCCTCGGCCGCAACGTCTACCGAAAACACGGGGTAAGCGCCTGCTGGCTGCATCCGGTCGCCGCCGACAGGCTCATGAAGCTGGTGCCGGAGCTCAAACGCCGCCGCATGAAACTCGTTTTGTGGGATTGCTGGAGGCCGCTCAAGGTCCAGCGCGAGATGTGGAAGATCATGCCCGACCCTCGCTACGTGGCGGACCCCGAGAAGGGCTCGAAGCACAATCGCGGGATAGCGGTGGATGCCTCGCTCGCCGACGAGAGCGGAAAACCGCTTCCCATGCCCACCGCCTTCGACGACTTCTCGGAGAGGGCCTCGCCCGCCGCT
>DAONII010000306.1:0-2200 GCA_035405085.1 bacterium
TCCTGTCGCCCTTGATCGATACGCACAGCTGTGACGTGAACGAGAGCGTGCACTGTCTGCCCGATGCGCTCTCGCTCGGTGTGGCCGGACCCTCGGCGTCTCCGCCCGGCGGCGGAAAGTATAGAGGAACGCCGTCTTCGCCCGCGCAGCCCGCTGCAGAGAGCAGGAGCAGCGCGGCGGCTGTGATCTTAAGCGCTTTTATCATAGAGTTGTGCCCCTGACATTGTGCACGCTTATCGGCCCGGCTCCGGAAAAGTTGCGTGATATTGTCGATTGGGCAGAGCAGGCCACAGGGCCGTCGCATGCCGCAATATGCGCCGTTCCAAACCGATGCGTCATTTTTCTGACATGACGCGTATTTTTTTAAGCAACTTTTGGTGCGATGTGGCGACAACATGCGGCGGGCGTGCGCGTCCGCAAAACTGTGAGGACTATGAAGTCTTTGCGCTTCTACATCTTATCCTGCGCCGTTGCTGCCCTGGTTTGCTTTGCGCCGGGCGCGTCTCATGCGGGCATCTCCGACGTGCTCTCTCGCGCCTTTTCATGGTGGGGGGAGCGTGCGGCAGGCCAGAGCAGCTCATCCTTCGAACGGGGGGAGAGCGGATCCGGGGAGGAAGGTCAAGGCGGGGGGGATGAGGAATCGAAGCCCGCCTCAGGGGCCGCGGCCGGGATGTGCGCGGTGCCGCGGGAGCCTCCCAGGACCGAGTGCGAGCCCGGATCCGGCTTCCTGTGCGTGGATACGCCCCCGGGCGGGATTGCAGGCGAAGGCTTCACTCTGCGCGGCACCGTCGACCGGAAGGGATCGGTCGTCGCGAGCATCAATATAAGCGTTCAGAACGAGTATACGAAGAGAACTGTTCTGGTGGACACATCAGCGCCGGCCGGGTCCGGTTGCCTCGGTGAACTTTCCGAGGGCACGCCGTTTTGTCTCGACTCCGCGGGTTATTTTGCGGCGTGGGTTCCCCTGGACGAGAAGGGACCTGCGACGATATCCGTCTCGGCAAGCCGCCTCTCGGGCGAGCCTGTCAGGAAGACCGTAAGGACGAGCCGAGTCGTGCCGCTCTCCTTGGACGGGAAGAGCGTGAAGCTCGACCCCGACGTGCGCTCGGGGGAGAAGGCCGATGGAACACACGTTACTGCAACCATAAGCCTGCTGGGCGATTGCCAGTTCTGCGATTTCATAGGGGCGTCCACCGGTGGCGTCTCCGTCACCGTCGAGAACCTGATGACCGACGGGGCCGGCTCGGTGCGCGTCATCAGCTGCCCCACCACCGTGGAGCAGGGGGGGCAGGGCAGGTTCGTGGTGGGCGTGCCGGTGGGTCCCGGAAAGAACAGCCTGAGGATAACCGCGTGCAATGCGGCTCATGCCGAGGGAAGCTGCCCCAGCATATCGGGCATGGAGTTCGACGCGGAGGGTGAGCCGAACGCGCTGAAGATCATAAGCCCTCCGCCGATGCCCGCTTATGATCTTGACGAATATCCAGCGATAGACTGGGAGTTTTCGCTCGGGTCCTCGGAGGAGTGCGTTCATATTCAGTTCAACCGGGAGCCGCCCCGCGAGGTCTGCGCGGACGGAAACGGCAGATACAAAACCAGGCTCTCGCCGCGGGTCGGCACGAACGCGGCCACGATTTCGCGCGGCGGCCTCGAGGAGTTCGCCTGGACGTTCGGATGGGGAAAGGTGACGAGCCCGCACGTCAACGGGGGCAGGATACTCCTCCCGGAGGCGGCACGGTTCGCGCTCCCCTCCTCCACCGTTCGCCACATCCTCGTCCCGCTGTTGAACAACTTCCTGAAGTCCGACGAGCTGCCCGCATTTCTTGAGGATGCGATGGGCGGCGCGGTCTCCGCGGGAGAGGATGAGAAAGCCCCCCCGGTTTCGATACCCATGTGCGGCTTTGGCGGCGGGCTCGGCGGTTCGCGGATAGCCCTGCGGGGGAAGCCGGCGGTCGGCGACGCGAAGATAGAGGAGGTTTCGTTCGCGGACGGCCGAATCGACATGAAGGCGGTCTTTCGTGATCTGCGCGTGGGAATAGACCTAATACCTGACGAGGACGGCGACGGGCTGCCGGACAGGGACCCGCTTCCTCTCGTGGTGGCCTTTCGAAAGGCGATCGCCTTCGTCTCCATGGAGACCAAGATCGGTGAGGACGGGGAGGTGCTGATCCTCGTTTCATCGCCTGACGACGACTGCAGCTAC
>DAONII010000307.1:0-2199 GCA_035405085.1 bacterium
CCCCGAGCGAGGTGGCGCTTGCAAATTACCTGTTGGGCAAGTGTTATCTGAGCCTGAACGACGTGCAGAGGGCGATGGGCTATTTCGAACAGGCCAAGGAATCCGAGACCCAGCGCTATCCGGCCCTGCTGGGCCTTGCGAACGCCCACGCGATGATGCAGCGCCTAGATCTGGCGCTGCCCCTGCTCGTAGAGGTGATGCTTAAGGTCCAGGACGGCGAAACGAGGCGCGAAGCGCACGATCTGTTCCAGAAGATATCCCCATTCCGCTCCGTTATATACGTCTATTCGGAACCGCCGGGGGCTAACGTCATAGTGAACGACAAGCCCGTAGCCCAGCAGACCCCCGTCATCCTGCACGAGCTCCCGCTTGGGAGCTACAGGATACGCATAGAGAAGGCGGGGTACCTTCCTAGCGACTTAAACCTCTCCCTCTCCGTGAACGAATTCAACCCGGTCATAGTCAAACTCAAACCGATACCGGAATGAGGCGCGTCCCCCGGCATCTTCCCTCCTTTTGGCATGGCCGACCGCCGAAAACCTGAAAGATGCGCCGGAGAAGCATCCGCTTCGACGGGATGCAAAAGCCCCTTCGCCCGAGGCGGGGCTCATCATCGGCTGTTCTTTCCGGATCGGTCAGAGTGTGACAGGAGGCTAGCATCCACTAGTTTAAAAAAAACAGATGTACAACAGGTTTTTTGGCGTTATAGGCACATTCGGCATGCGATCGTCTTGACCGATCGTGCAGGATAGATACGGAGGGAAAATGGGCAGAAACATCGTTCAGAAGATCCTTGAGTCCCATCTTCGCGAGGGCAGGATGGAGCCTGGCCTTGAGATAGGTATCCGGATCGATCAGACGCTCACGCAGGACGCGACCGGAACCATGGCCTACCTTCAGTTCGAGGCGATGGGGATGGACGAGATAAAGACCGACCTCTCGGTATCATACGTGGATCACAACACGGTGCAGGTGGGTTTCGAGAACGCCGACGACCACGCGTACCTGCAGAGCGTGGCAGTGAGATACGGCATAGTCTTCTCGCGCCCCGGCAACGGGATATGCCACCAGGTGCACCTGGAGCGCTTCGGAAAGCCGGGCACCACGCTTTTGGGTAGCGACTCCCATACACCCACCGGCGGCGGCATCGGCCAGATAGCGATGGGGGCGGGAGGCCTGGACGTGGCGGTCGCGATGGGCGGCGGCAACTTCTATCTGACCTCGCCAAAGGTCTACAGGGTTAACTTGACCGGCAAGCTGAAGCCTTGGGTGACGGCGAAGGACGTAGTCCTCAAGATGCTCGAGACGTTCACCACGAAGGGTAACGTCGGAGTGATGATAGAGTACGCGGGCCCCGGCGTAGCTTCGCTCACCGTTCCGGAGCGCGCAACGATAACGAACATGGGCGCAGAGATGGGCGTCACCGCCTCCGTCTTTCCTTCCGACGAGGAGACGAAGAGGTTCCTCGTCGCACAGGGGCGCGGAAACGACTGGGCGGAGCTCGTGGCGGATGCGGATGCAGCCTATGACCGCGTGATCGACCTCGACCTCTCCTCGCTCGAGCCTTTGGCGGCCTGCCCGCACAGCCCGGGAAACGTAAAGAGGATATCGGAGCTCGCGGGGCTCAATGTGAGCCAGGTCTGCATAGGCTCCTGCACGAACTCATCCTATAAGGACCTCGTCACGGTCGCGAAGATGCTCAAGGGGAGGAAGGTGCATCCCCGCGTCTCGCTCGGCGTCGCCCCCGGTTCGCGCCAGGTCTTCGCGATGCTCGCGCGCGAGGGCTACCTGGCCGACCTCGTCGACTCCGGCGCGCGGATACTCGAGAGCGCCTGCGGCTTCTGCATAGGGAATTCGATGAGCCCGCGCTCCGGCGGCGTTTCGATACGAACGATAAACCGCAACTTCGAGGGGCGATCCGGAACGAAGGATGCCCAGGTTTACCTGACCAGCCCCGAGGTCGCGGCCGCAGCCGCCCTTGCCGGATCTTTATCAGACCCTCGCTCCCTCGGTGACTACCCGCGCGTAGACATGCCGGAGAGGTATGCGATAGACGACGGGATGTTCGTGTACCCCGACCCCAAGCTCCGCGACACGAAGATCGAGCGGGGACCCAACATAGGCTCGCCGCCCACGAACGAGGCCATGCCGGAATCCCTCTCGGGTGCTGCGATGATCGCCGTGGGCGACAAGATTACG
>DAONII010000308.1:0-2177 GCA_035405085.1 bacterium
AGAGGGTGAATGTGGGCGGGCGCGTGCCGGTCTGGGTCGCATAGTAGACGCGCACCTGCTTTCCGCGGTGGTCCGGGAGGTGATGGGCCGCGAGCGCCTCCTCCATTATCCTGTTCAGCTTCGAGGTGGATCACCTTGTGGCGAGGGCGGAATCCAGCCGGTCTATCCCCGCGAAGACCTTCATGCAGTTCTGGCCGGTCGCCGCCGAGATCGGGAACGCCGGTATGCCCTCGAGCTCCCCCATCCCGCGGCGCATCCTTTTTCCGTACTCCTCCCAGTCGGCATCCAGCATGTCCCACTTGTTCACCAAAAGCAAAAGACCCTTCCCCTGCTCGCGCACGAAGCCGGTGAGGTGGAGGTCCTGCTTCGTGAGTCCCTCCGCCCCGTCTATAAGCTGCAGGACTATGTCGGCGCGGTCTATGGTGCGCAGGCTCCGCATCGAGGTGAATTTCTCCAGCCTGTCGGCGACGCCCCAGCGGCGCTTCACACCCGCGGTGTCGACGAAGACGTAGCTTCTGCCGTCGAACTCTATCCCGACGTCGATGGCGTCGCGGGTGGTCCCGGGGCTCTCGTGGGCGACGACGCGCTCCTGGCCGGCGAGCCGGTTTATGAGCGTCGACTTTCCTACGTTCGGGCGGCCGACGACGGCCACGCGAAGCCCCGCGCCCTCCTCCGCGGCTGATTCCGCCTCGGGCGGGAAGTTCTTCGCCGCCTCGTCGAGGAGGTCGTCCACGCCCCGTCCGTGTTCCGCCGAGCACGCGACGAGCGGGCTTGCGCCGAGCTCGTGGTAGGCGTGTGCGAGCTCCTCGTGCCCCCCCTCGTCTATCTTGTTCACCGCGAAGACGACCGGCTTCGAAATTCCGCGAAGCTTCGAGACTATCTCGCGGTCCTCGGACGTCGGGTCGCTTCTGCCGTCGAAGACGCACACGACCACGTCCGCCTCCTCCACGGCGCGCAGGCTCTGCCTGCTTATCTCCCGCTCGAGGTCCGCGGCCGGGTCCAGGTCGAGCCCGCCGGTGTCCACCGCTATGAACTCGCGCCCCGCCCATTCACCGGGGGCGTAGTGGCGGTCGCGGGTGACGCCGGCCACGTCGGCGACTATAGCGCGGCGCCTTCCGACGAGTCTGTTGAAGAGGCGCGACTTTCCGACGTTCGGGCGACCAACTATGGCGATTATAGGATGCATCAGGACCTGTAAGCCCTCGCGAGCTCCGTATTGACCTTCACGACCTCGGCGTTTAACGCCCTGAAGGAGTACCCCTCGTCTATCCGCGGGAGGGCGTCCGCTTCGGCCTGCTCGCTCAAAATCGACCCCGCCTTCACGTAGCGCTCGGGGGGGACGGTGACGCCCATGACCTTGGCGCATGGCTCCACGACGGAGCCCCTGCCCACGCGCGCCCTGAACAGCAGCGCCTGCATACCTATGAAGCAGTCCTCCTCCACGAGGCAGGGGCCGTGGAGCTGGCACTGGTGCGCGAGAGAGACGCGCTCCCCGACGTAGACCGCGTAGCGAAGGCCGCCGACCTCGACCGTGTTCCTCTCCGCATGCGGGCCGCAGCTCTCCAGGGCGTGTACTACCACGCCATCCTGGACGTTCGAGCGCGCGCCGATGAAGAAGGGGGCACCCTCGTCGGCCCGGACGCTCGCGAACGGGGCGACCATCACCTCGGGGCCTATCTCGACGTCGCCGATGACGCAGGCGGACGGGTGCACGTATGCGGTCGGGTATATCCTGGGCTTCGCGCTCTCGGGCCTGAACGAGGTCTGCGGATTAGGCGAAATATTGACCATGGCGCGGGCTCTTAACATATTTCCCATTGAATTCAAGAGAATAGCCACCTATTAATCTAGCAACTTTTGCGCATCAGGTGCGATAAAGGGTCGGGAGGAAACATGAGCGGACCAATACAGGCAGGACCGAAGGCGATAGTCTGGGCGCATGAAAACCGGTTTTCGAGCAAGGCCGCGACGAGGGTGGTTCCGATCAAGGGGCTCGATGAGAAATCCGGGGAGATGTGCGGCGAGTACGTATGCGTCTCGGAGAAGAACATCCTCGGGAAAAAGCTCTCCTGCCCGGCCTTTGGCTCCTTCTCCATGCCCGGCGACCCCTGCTTCGCGCAGAAGTTCGTCTATTACACCCTCGACCGCTTCGTCCGGCTCCTCGCGGAGAAGCTCGT
>DAONII010000309.1:0-2165 GCA_035405085.1 bacterium
CGGCATACGCCGCGCGCGCCGCGCCGGCGAGCTTCCGACGTCCTTCGCTCTGAAGGCCAACGCAGCCAACTCAGGGGGAAAAATCTCGATCGAGGGCAAGGCGGATCCTCTGGGGGAAAAGATCAACTTCGAGTTCTCGGGATCGATGGGATCGACGCCCATCGGAACGTTCTCGTCCTTCTACGCGGGCCAGCTCCCCTTTCCTGTAACCGCGGGCTCCATAGCCGTATCGAGCCGCGGGAAAGCGAAAAACGATATTCTCTCCTCTTCGCACCGCGCCACCATTTTCGGACTTCGCGTCGGCGGACGCGACGGCCCGCTGATAAACAGATACGTCCTCTCCCAAGCCGGCCCGATCGCCATAGACGCGTCGGTGGGTGGGAACCTGGCGAGCGGCGAGCTCTCGGTATCGGCCGCGCTCTCCAAGGGCCTGGCGAAGGAACTCGTGAAGCTCGCCGCCGCAGGGGTCGCCGGAAAGGCCGCCGGGATGGCGATAGAAAGGATAAAAACCCACGCGCCGTCGCCCGTGAAGGCGATCCCGTCCTCGCCCGTGAAGAGGGGAATCGAAAACCTGATGAAGAGGAGATGATTAAGAGTCAGTCCGAAGGCCTGCCGCTTGCAATCCACTCCCTCACAGCGCCGGCCAGAACCATGCTGAACGGTTCGTTTGATTCTATGTGCTTGCGAATCACCAAATCCTCGACGGCGCCTCCATCCTTCATTCGCGAGGTTGTAAAGACCGAATATCCGGCCTTCTCAAGGAGCCCGAGCAGGGATCTCTGCGGCTTTCTCAACGCCTCGGTAAACGGATCGGAGCACTTCTGCGGAAGCGTGATTATCACCTCGCCACCGTTGCACAGCGAGTCGACGAGCTTGCCGATGACCGTAAGCCTCCCCTTCGGCTCTATGCCGCGCAGGCTGTCCAGCGCTATAGCCCTGTCGAAGAGCTTGGGCTGAACGAACTTCTTTGACTTGAGGTGCACGCCGTCCCACCGGTGGATGACCACGGTGGAACCGAACCACCTGTAGATCTGCTCGGCCAGGTTCGCTCCCCCCGGCCCCGCAAGAAGCAGGTTCACCCTGTTCAAGTCCCCGCGCGCCTCCTTCGCTAAGAGGCAGTCGGTCAGGTTGTCGTGGACGGTCCCGAACGCGGTCTTCTTCGTTATCTCGCCCAGGTCGAGCAAGCCCATCGACAGAACCGAAACGATGCCCGGCTGTGAGGGGCCGGCCATGCGAACCGGCCTAGGTCTTCGTTGGACCTTGAGCACCAGCCCCTTGCCGTCGAAGGTGAACTGGACATCTATCTTCTTCAGGAAGTCGTTCACTGCGGCCTTCGCGTCTGCAGACGCCAGATCGCCCTTGCGCAAAAGCCTCTTCATCGCGGCGAGCTCTTTCTCCGAGATCTTCCCCTTTCCGAGGATGTCGATTATTCGCCGCGCGAGAGGCCCGGAGGTGCGAGGCTCGTCGGGAGCGATCCTTTCCGCTATGGCCTTGGCCGCCCTCTCGGCCGGGCGCTTTTTGATCTCCACGAACTTCCTGTCGGTCCACCCGCCGGTGAAACGGCCCGCGAATCTAAGGCCCAGCTTGAACTCCGCCAGCATCAGGAACTGCTCGAGAAAGGAGCCGTGCGAATCCGTCCACTTTGCGGCGTGCGCAGCGCGAGACGCTGCGTAGAACATCCCCGCGTGCGTCATGTTTTCCGTCGCAGCGAAGAGGCCGCGCCCCGCCGCGTTCATGGAGGACCGCCCTGCCGCCTTCACGAACTGAAGGTTGCCGGCCGCCCCGCCTGCCTTGAAAATTGTGCTCTTCTCCATGCCCCTGCGCAAAACCGCCAGCGGAAAACCCGAGGCCCTCAGAAATCCGAACGAGAGGGCCAGCGTCGCCCAGTCGCCGGCGAAGGCCTTCGGGCTCCAGTCGATTCTCTGCGATGTGAATGCCGTGGCCAGCGCGCGCTGGTAGAAGGTGAAGGCGGCCGCCTCTATCCCTATCTCGGCCGCGAGCGATACGGCCTTCCCCGAAAAAGTCAGGCCGCCCAGGCCCGCCGACGACAGCTTCGACATAACGGCGGCGGTCGTTATCCGCGCGAGCGCGAAGCCGCCCACCATCATCGCGACGTTTGCCGGATTGAGCGCGCCCTTGAAAACGTCGCGGACGACCACGGATGA
>DAONII010000310.1:0-2140 GCA_035405085.1 bacterium
ACCCTGGCCTGAAGGCCAGGGTTTTCGGCGGCTAACCTTATAAAACCCAGGCGAATTGTTTCGGTCATTTGAGCATTGAATCATTTGAATATTTCTTCGAACATTCGAACATCCGTGCCTCGAATATTATCCGCCTGCTATCTCCCCACTCCCTCATACGTGAAACCCAACTCGCGCATGGAGGATGGGTCGTAGAGGTTGCGGCCGTCGAATACGACCGGCGCGCGCATCATCGACTTCATCTTGGCGAAGTCGGGGGCGCGGAACTCGCGCCACTCAGCGCATATGATCAGCGCGTCAGCACCCTCGAGGGCCTCGTAGGCGCCCCTGGCCCAGCGCACGTCTTCGGCGTGCGAGCCCAGCGCAACCTTAGCGGTCTCGGTCGCTGCCGGGTCGAACGCGGAGACGCGCGCGCCGGCCTCGCGAAGCCTCTCGATGAAGTACAGAGACGGGGCGAAGCGCACGTCGTCGGTATTCGCCTTGAACGCGACGCCCCACAGAGCGAAGCGTTTCTCCTTAAGCCCCGCGGCCCCGCCGAAGCCGCGGACTATCTTTTCCCAGAACCAGTCGCGCTGCAGCGTGTTCGTGCGGTCAACCGATTCGACGACGCTCAAGGGCGCGCCGAACTCCTTGCCGAGCTCGATGACCGCCTTCGTGTCCTTTGGAAAACAGGAGCCGCCGTAGCCCAGCCCTGCGTAGAGGAAATCCGGGCCTATCCTGGGATCACCGGCGAGGCCTCGGCGTACGTCGCTTATGTCCGCCCCCACTTTTTCGCACAGGCGCGCCATCTCGTTCATGAACGAGATGCGCGTGGCAAGCATCGCGTTCGCGGCGTATTTCGTGAGCTCTGAGGAGGGGACGCTCAGGCAGACGAAGCGGTCCTGGCGGCGCATGAACGGGGAATAGAGCTCGTGCAGCTTCGCCCCGATCTCGGCGCTCTCCACGCCCACGACCACCCGGTCCGGCTTCATGAAGTCCTCGACCGCCGCACCCTCCTTTAAGAACTCCGGGTTCGACGCGACGGAAAGGATGGCGTCGGCGTTCAGGCCGCGCTTGGTGAGGCCCATCGCTATGGCGCCCTTTACCTTCATCGTTGTGCCAACCGGGACGGTGCTCTTCGTCACGATCGTCGCCGGGTGGTCGAGCAACTCGCCTATCTGCGTCGCGACCGCCAGCACGTTCGTGAGGTCCGCGCGGCCGTCCCCGCCCGGGGGGGTGTCGACGGTGATAAAGCAGATATCGGCGCCCTTTAAGCCCTCGGCGAGCGAGGTGGTGAAGAAGAGGCGGTTCTCCTCGACGTTTCGGCGGACTATCTCCTCGAGCCCGGGCTCGTAGATCGGTATGCGGTGCTGCTTTAAATGCGCGACCTTCGTATCGTCCTTGTCGACGCAGCAGACCGAATTTCCGACCTCGGCAAGGCACGCACCGCTGACGAGCCCCACATACCCCGTTCCTATGACGCAAAGACGCATCGCCCCTCCCTCGTTTGCCCTCAAATCGAGGCTGGATGCATAGTAGAAGAGCTCCCTGAAATCAACGAAGATTCCCGATCCGTATTTACTTTTGTTTTCAATATGATAGATTTGTCATTGATTCGAGGGCACCGGAAACCCCACCAGGGAGGGCGATATGGAAAAGGAGATAGGGTTTGTGGAGCATTTCTTCGGGCACTTAAGCGTTGCGGCGATAAAGATCACGGGCGGCGAGCTCAAGGTCGGCGACACCGTGCACATCAAGGGGCACACGACCGACTTCACCGAGAAGATAGAGACGATGCAGATTGATCACAAGGACGTGCAGGTGGCCAAGGCGGGGGACGACATCGGCGTGAAGATGGTGGGGAAATGCAGGGAGCATGATAAGGTGTTTCTCATAGAATAAACTCGGCAGGTGTGGTTTA
The DNA here is from genome assembly GCA_035405085.1 of bacterium. GTDB lineage: Bacteria > UBA10199 > UBA10199 > 2-02-FULL-44-16 > JAAZCA01 > DAONII01. Next base: position 1,901 of record DAONII010000310.1, read on the forward strand.
TGTGCCAAAATTGCCAGACACTCTCTTCGCTACGTTCGACGCCTCAGACGCCGGCGTCTCACTGCGCTCGCATGACGCTTTCTAAATGGCTGTTGTATGCGTCATGCTCGGACGCCGCTCAGAGAGTGTCTGTCAATTTAGGTAAATAAAGCACACCGATGTCTCGTCGTTATTTAAAAGCAAAGGCTCCGGCGGTCTCCGAACGCACGGCGCAGCAGCTCCGCTCACGCGGCTTCCGTT
>DAONII010000311.1:0-2140 GCA_035405085.1 bacterium
ACGCCTACGAGCCCGGAAGGCGCGCGCGGCTGGTTGGCTTCTGGAAATCCATGCCGGAAGCCTTCAAGAAGGCTGCCCTTGAAGCCGAGGCCAGGGGGGTTCTTAGCTCAAGCGTGACCGATCTGCCGTCAATGCCCCCGAAGCTCTGGAGCGCGAAGCTCTCCGCGCTTCTCGACAGGCAGGCGGAACGAAAATACGATCTGACGACCGCCAATGGCATTTTCGACGAGGCGAAGTTCCTGGAAAAGGCGGCCGGCGAGTTCGCCGATCTGCAGCTCTTCAAAGAGGCGGCCGATTCCTCGGTAGCAGCGGGAAGGCTGCACGAGATACTCGCCGGAAACGCCGACGGCAAGGGCAAGGCATTCTCCAGGGAGAGCTTCATACGGTCGGTGGAGGTCTACAGGACCGCCTCCTATTATGCGGACCAGGCGGGCAGTGACGTCCAGCGCTCATCGGCATTGAGAAACGCGCGTCGCATATGGGTGAAGGCCAGACTCGCTGAGCAATTCAAGATCTATCCGGAGCTTTTGGATGGCAAGGTCGAGGCCGTGCGCATGGCCGATGCGATGTCCAGGCGCGCGGATGCGGATCCGGCTTTCGCCTTCAAGCTCATCGAGGAGATTCCCTCCGGCGACAAGAGGCTTTTTAACTACCCCGTGCTCAAGGAGAACTGGGAGCTGGCGCTTAAGGAGACGAAGGGTGAGCTGGGTCTGGGCCTTCGTCTGAACTGGCGCACGGACATAGAGCGCTTCTTCCTTTTGAACGAGGAGCCCGGCTACAAATCCTTTCAGGGTCAGGGCTGGTATGAGGAGCTCACGAATGACACGGTCGCCGAGTTCGCGCCCAAGGTGCTAAAGGCCCTCGAGGATCCGGCCTTTCGCGAGAAGCACCTGAAGGCAGGGGTCGTCTCCGAGGATGGGCTGCAGGCGATTTACGACGCGGACAGGGAGAGGATAACCGCCGCCCCTTCGGGGAAAACGGCGCCGGCCTCGCAGTCGCTCTATCCGCTTCCTTCTGAAAAATCCCTGGGCCTCGACCCTTCGTGGAAGACGGGGATAGAGAAGTTCTTCTTGCTGAACGAGGAGCCCGGCTACGAGGATTTCAAGGCGCAGGGCTGGTATGCCGAGATGGCGAAGGACGCCGTGGATGATTTTGCCCCGTATGTTCTCAAGGCCCTCAAGGATGCAGAGTTCCGCGCGATCTACCTCAAGGACGGATTCGTGACAGAGGAGGGGCTGCAGGCGGTCTACGACATGAGGCGCGGCGTTGCCGCGAAGGCAAAGGTCGGGCTTGAGTCGACAAAAAGCGCCGAAACGGCTGTGGCCTCAACCGAGGTGGCCGCTGTGCTGAAAAAGAGCATCGAGTCGGTTATGCCACAGCTTCTGGCCGACAGGGAGATGAGGGGCTATATCAACTCGCTGAGCGCGCCCGAGAAGGAGGCGTTCATGCTCGAGCAGGTGGTCGAGTGGAACAGATCCGGTCGCAGGACGGAGTTCGGCTCCTGGATGAAGGTGCGCATCAAGTCCCTGACCCAGATAGAGTTCGCCGAGATCGCCCGCGAAGCGGCCGACCGCGCGAGGGAGAAGAAGGCGCGCCGCGTGCGAGGCGACAGGTCGAAGGGGCAAAAGCTCATAGAGCACGCGAAGAAGAAGGGGAAGTGACCGGGGGGAGTGGAAGCGAGGGCGTATCCCGATGGTAGAGAAGCTCACACCGAAGCAGTTGGCTCGAGTCGCGGCCTTCGACGCATCCTGCAACGAGCTCGCGGGCGAGCGGGTGGTCGCAACGCCTGACGGCGAGCCGTGGCCGCACGAGGAGATAGACTTCTATCTCCGCAACCTCTTTCCGTGCCAGAAGCCGCCCATCGGCGAGGGTGACGACAGCTACGTTCTCTATTCCGACCTGTATAACAGGTGCGTCTCCGAACGCACGCGTCAGCTTCACCGGATGCTCGTTGCAGACAGGATCTGCTGGAAGAGCGAGGGGGCAGACGCGAACCGCGACCTGGCCGACCGCATAGACGTGCTCTGCCGGTCAGAAGAGCTCTCCGGTTCCGCGAGAGGGAGGTGCGAGAAATATGCCGAGTCTGTCAGGGCGAACTCCACGCCGACCCTGTGGAAGGATTTTCTGATGTGGCTCGGCG
>DAONII010000312.1:0-2139 GCA_035405085.1 bacterium
GGGGATTTCACCGACGAACAGTCGGCCGTCTCCCCGGGGTCGGATGCGTTTGCGGGGTCGTTCGCCGGCGGCGGGCCGATGGACGAGGCGGGCGATGAGTTCGCAGAGGGGGCCCAGGCCGACATGAACGTGGCCATGATGAACGTCCTCTCGGAGAAGGTGGAGGCCGCCGTGAACGAGGAGCTCGCCCGGATGGAGGTGGAGGAGGGCGAGGCCGGAAGCGGGAAGGACATCAGGGTCGGTCTTGGGGAGCGCGGTTTGACTCTCTTCATCGAAGATGAGGCGCTCCCGTTCGCGAGCGGCACCATGGCTCTCGACGGGCAGGTCGGGCTGCGCCTTCGCTTCAACGGCTTCTCCGGCGTCAGCGTCATAGCCAGCGGCACGCTCACCTCGTCGTTGCAGGGGGTCGAGCGCACGGGCGAGGTTCGCGGGATACCCTACGAACTCACGCTCGAGGGGGGCAGCGAGATGAAGGTGGACGGTGCTTTCACGATGAGGATAAGGAACTGGAGGGTCGATGAGATGGGCGCCGACTTCAGTTCGCGCATAGTCAGGTCCGATGTGGTCGCGACGGGAACCATAGCCGGTCAGTCGGCCCAGGGTTCGGTGGACATGGTCAACGTGGCGGTGAGGCTCGAAAACGATGACATCCTCCGGCAGCCGAAAGCCTTCGCCGTATCGTGCACCGGGACGATGGCGACGAGGATAAACGGGAACGTCTTCGCAAGCTGCAATATCGACGAATCCTGCCTCGGCTGCAACTGACGGACGCGCTTTGGCCTTCGGGGCCGCAAGCGCGAAGGGAAAAGGCGCCACCTCGAGGTGGCGCCTTTTTTTCCGCTGCAACAGGTCGGGCTTATAAATCCTACGGGCAGTTCGGACCGAACTCGACGAGCACCTTCGTTCCCGCGGAGCACTGCCTCAAGCCCTTCGCGTCGTCGTAGGCGTAGCCGTAGACGGTGTCGCTGCATACATTGTGGATGAGCTTCACGTAGTCGGTGCCCACCACCGGGCCGGCGCGGCAACCGTCGCTCGATATCGGCGGAGTGGGGCAGCAGTACATGACCGCCGCGTCGGAATCCTCGTTGAGGTTTTCCCCGCCGAAGGTTGGATAGTTCAGCTTCTTGCACGGGGAGTAGCACCCGATCTGTGTTTCGCCGCTTGTTACCTTCAGATCCGAAGAGGCGTACTCAGGATGGGTCGCCGTCTGCCCCTGGCTCAGATCGTCGGCGGCAGGGCACTGCGCGAGCGTGAGCCCCGAGCAGTCCGCCTCGACGCATGCCTGGCCGTCGTCGGTGCGCGTATTTTCGGTCACCGTAGCCTTGAACGGAAAGGTGTAGCCGTCCACGGCGCTCATGTTCCAGTATGTGTCGGAGAGGAGGTCCCCCTGGGGGGTGAGGTTGCAGCCCGAGGTGTCGGAGAGCGTGCAGCCCCATGTGACCTCGAGTTTCGAGTCGACCGGCGGAGGGCAGCCCCCGTCCGGGCAGGGGTCCGAGCTCTGGCCTATCGTGCAGTTGTCGCCGTTTGCGTCGCAGCCCTTCTTCGGCCAGAAACGGTCCGAGGCGCGGCCGGCATCGGGTATGTCGTAGTCGGCTGTCGCTCCCGCGGCGATCTTCTGTGTCTCGTTTATGTCCTCGGGGCCGTTCGTATGCTGAACCCATATGTCGTAGGAGCAGCTGTTCTTTATCGTGAGCCGCGTGCTTTGGACGTCGGGGGTGCTTCCCCCTCCTCCCCCTCCGCAGCCGGCAGCGGCAAGCGCAAGCGCAAGCACGGGTAAAAACTGAATTCCTCTCATCATCGGTCTCTCCGCGGTTTTTAGGTGTTTGTCGAAAGTCCGCTACCTCCTCCGGAGGCGGCGGTCCATGTATTTCACCTTTGCCTGAACGTATGGCTCTATGCCGGGAAGGGTGCAGCGGGGGAGTTCCTTGCCTATCGTCGATTCGATATCCTTCACCATGTCCTTGTCGAGCCAGGTGGCTATCGTCGATACGAGGCCCGGCCTGTCCATCCGTGCAGTGCGCCCTGCGCGGTGTATGTACTCCTCGACTGTCTGCGGAATGTCGAAGTTGACTATGTGTTCGATGCCGGGGACGTCGATGCCGCGCGAGGCGATGTCGGTGGCGACGAGGATTCTGTGCT
>DAONII010000313.1:0-2135 GCA_035405085.1 bacterium
CGCGACGCCCGTTATCTGGCTCGCTGCATCGATCCAGCGGGAGCTGTCGCCGACGTTACAGGTGTAGGCAAACCCCTTCGGAACCGGGATGCAGAACCGGCCGTTTGCATCCACCTGAACCTGGTTGCGCCAGCCGGAGCCCCAGCATGTTACAGTGACCTTCGCGTTCGTCGCGACGTCGGCGCTTGCATACACGACGCCGGTGAGACACGCGTCTTCAACTAATCTGTCGCCATTGATCCATGTCATGTGATCGATGTCGCCCTGATAGTACTGGTTCGCTCCGGCTGTGCCGGGGGCCGTACCACCGCAGTTCACTGTGAAATCAGCCGTCTCATACTCGCGCCACAGACCGGCAGATTCATCGTAGCGCCACGAATCCAGCGTAGCTGGATTCGTCGTCGTATCCTTGCAAGCCGTATCGTTGCCATAGACCGGTATGCGAACGGTAGCCGTCTTGCCGGAGCAGAGGTTCACCTCGGCGCCGTTCTGTTCGCAGGTGAGCTCCATAATTGCGGATGATACCATCGTACCCCTGGTGCCTGCTGCTGAAACCGCCACGAAGCTTTCGGGAACCAGGTCCGTCATGCTTGCGCCGGTCACGTCCTGAGGGGTCAGGTAGCAATCGATGTCGCCTGTGACTGCAGTTCCCGCTGAATCGCAGACCGCATTAGCCGGAGTGAAAAGGACCTCTGCTCCAGTAATCGTATCTACGGCGCTCTTGCCGCCGGTCTCGACGTTGGTTATTGTTATCGCCGTGGCCCTCGTGGGAAGCTTAACAGGCGGCAGGGGCGTGTTCTCTTTTGCCGTTATCGTCACGAGGCTGCACTTCTTAACGTATCCTGTCGCCTCAAAGCAGATGACGTTGTCGCCTTGAGGAAGGCCTGTAGCGGAAAACCAGCCCTGCGCGTTCGTGGTGGTGAGAGCCGTGGCCGCCTTAGATATGGTCTGAGCCTGCAATGCAGCCGCCGCCTCATAAGTCACCTGCGCGCCGTTTATCGCTGCGCCGGTTGCATCCTGCACGACTCCGGTGAGGCAGCCGAGCGTAGCGCCGCCGCAGACGTCGTCGCTTGAGTCGCCGCCGCCACCGCCGCCGCCACCGCCGCAGCCCGAAGCGAATATCGCAAGGGCCAAGGCAACCGCACAACCTGTCACTTTTTTCATCATAACTCCCTCCATTGGTTATAAGTCAAAAACCCTCAGCGGTGCTGATTGCTAGTACAAGCAAAACAATTACGCAACCCTTATCGGTTGCGCAAGGCGTTCAAAGAACAGGAGTTGTCTTAATTTTTTATCTCGATCTGGCGGACGGTTACGCCGGCCTCCTTGAGGAGACGGAGCGGAACTTCCTCGATGCTGTAGGCCTTACTGTAAACGACCTCGGAAAGCCCTGAATTTATAATCATCTTCGTGCATATGAGGCACGGGGAATAGGTGCAGTAGATAGTACCACCCTTCGTGGAGACACCATGGTAGGCAGCCTGGACGATGGAGTTCTCCTCGGCGTGCGAGCAGAGGCACTCCTCGAGCTTCGCCCCGGAGGCTCCGAAGTGGTTGCAGCGCGGGCAGCCCCCCTCGTTGCAGTTCTTCACGCCGCGCGGCGTGCCGTTGTAGCCGGTGGATATTATACGACGGTCGCGGACGATGACCGCGCCGATCTTGCGCTTTATGCAGTTGCCGCGAAGCGCGACGACGCGCGCTATGTTCATGAAGTACTCGTCCCAGTTCGGGCGCTCTGACGCGGCCGCGAGCGCCTGCACGACCTGGCGGACCTGGTCGCGGAGCTCCTCGATCGTGCCGTTGTTCCAGACGACCGCGTCGGCCATCTCCGCGGTGCGATTGAGCTGCTGCGTGTTCGGGTCGGATGTCTGCGCCTCGCGCGCCTCCATCTCGAGGAAGCCCTCGTAGGTGAGCGCCTCCCCCTCGCGGTTTCTCGCCTTCGCCCGCTCGAATCGTATCTTAGGGTCGGCGTCGACGGAGATGAGGTAGAAGTTCTTGCGGCGCCTGAGCGCCTCGACCTCGAACGGGTTCCTTATCGAATCGATCACCGCGTGCGCCTCGGGGGCCAGCTTCTCAAGCGTGCGCTGGCGAGCACGCCGGCGCCGTAGTTCGCGCGCAGCTCGTTGCCGATGCCG
>DAONII010000314.1:0-2122 GCA_035405085.1 bacterium
GACGTGCAGGACCACGTCGCCGTAATCGATGAGGGCCCAATGCCCCTGCCTGACACCCTCCTCCGATATCGGCAGGCGTCCCGCCGACTTCAGCTCATGGCGAACCGCCTCGGCTATCGCGCCGACCTGCCGGTCCGATGAGCCGCTCATGATCACGAAATAATCCGCGAAGCTCGTGAGCTTCCTCAGGTCGAGAACGACTATGTCTATCGCCTTGCGACCGGCCGCAACCTGCACGATCCTCTCCGCGAGATCGCGGGAGGTATCCTGCGCCCGTGATGCCGGCCTGCCCTTCAAAGCAGCTTTCGCCATGGTCTTCTTCTTGGGCTGCAACTTGGTCTTCGCCTTGACATTGGGCTTCGCCTTTGCCTTGGTCTTCGCGGCGCCAGGCGACGCCTTCTTCGAACGCAGCTTCTTTTTAAACGCCATCTTCCCCCCCTTTTATGCCTGCAACAGCTTTTCTATCTCGACCATGAGCTCCGCTATGCCCTTCCTCGCCGCGGCGGATATCGAGATCACCGGACGGCGGGAAATTTTCTTTATCGCCTTCGCCGTTTCGACGGCGCGACCCTTTGCCTCGGGCAGGTCCATCTTCGTAAGGACCACTATCTCGGGCCTCTTTGCAAGGCGCTTGTCGTAGGAGGCCAGCTCACCCCTGATCGCGCGGTAGGACTCCACCGGGTCGGGACGCGCGGGATCCGTAACGTCGACGAGGTGAAGGATTATGCGCGTGCGCTCTATGTGCCGCAGAAACTGCATGCCCATGCCTGCGCCGTCGTGCGCGCCCTCTATGAGACCGGGTATGTCGGCCACGACGAAGCTCTTTCCGTCGCGGAGCTTTACGAGGCCGAGGCACGGGACCTTCGTGGTGAACGGGTAGTCGGCGACCTTCGGGCGCGCATTCGAGACAGCCGAGACCAGTGTGGACTTACCCGCGTTCGGGCAGCCTACGAGGCCGACGTCTGCCAGGAGCTTGAGCTCGAGCCTCAGCCTTCGCCTTTCGCCGGGGGTACCCTGAGTCGCCTTTCTGGGCGCCTGGTTCGTCGAAGAGACGAAGTGCATGTTGCCCAGCCCCCCTCGCCCGCCTGCGGCGGCAACCCAGTCGGTCCCCGCCTCCGAGAGATCGGCCAGAAGCCTTCCGCTCTCCGCATCGTAGACCATCGTTCCGGCCGGGACGCGCACGATTGCGTTTTTCCCGCCGCGCCCGTACATCTGCTTACCCTTGCCGTGCTCGCCGCGCCCGGCCTTGTAGTTGTGATGGTACTGGACATCGAGCAGCGTGGAGAGCCCGCCGTCCACCCGGAAGATGACGCTGCCTCCGTCGCCTCCGTCGCCGCCGTTGGGCCCTCCCTTGGGGACGTACTTCTCCCTTCGGAAACTAACGCATCCGTTTCCGCCGTCTCCGGCGATCACGTCGATTGTCGCTTCGTCGATGAATTTCATATTTTTAGCTCAAGGGTGAACGGTCAAAGGTGAAAGGAACAGCCCCCACGACTCTCGACCTGTTTTCCCCTTCACCTTTGAGCTTTGACCTTTGATCTTAAACAAAAAACCCTCTGGCGGGCAGAGGGTTTCTTTCATGTGCACATGCCGACAAAACGCATCAAGCCTGGGCCTTGATGCTCACATAATTGCGGTTGCCGGTGCCGCGCTTGTACTCGACTATTCCGTCGGCGGTCGCGTAGATCGTGTAATCCTTGCCGAGCCCCACGTTCTCGCCGGGATGGATCCTCGTGCCGCACTGGCGCACGATGATATTGCCGGACTTCACGTGCTGGCCCGCGAAGCGCTTCACGCCGCGCCTCTGGCTGTTGCTGTCCCGGCCGTTTTTGGCCGAACCGGCCGATTTCTTGTGTGCCATACATCACCTCGTAACTCGTAACCGGTAACCCGTGACCGGTGATTAGTGATTGGTGATTGGTGATTAGTAACTACAAAATTATCTGCTTCTCGCCTCTTGCTTCTAACTTCTCGCTTCTCAGCTTCTGAGCTTCTTTTCTCGCCTTGCTGGCTTTTCTCGTCTTGCTTGCCTTGCTTGCATCTCAGGCATTGATCTTCGTTATCTTTAGCTCCGTGTACGGCTGGCGGTGCCCGTAGCGCTTCTCGAAACCCTTGCGCCGCT
>DAONII010000315.1:0-2114 GCA_035405085.1 bacterium
AGTATCGCGAGGTCGCGGTTCGGCCTCAGGCGCGGGGCGCTTAAATCCACGGCCATATCCGAGAAATCGGCCTCACGGGCCCCGTCGGACGTAGGAACGCCGCGGTAGAATACCTTACCCGTCTCGAGGAGATCGTGCGCCTCGCGGTTCGTGAGCGAACGCGAGCGCAGAAAATCGATAACGCGCGAAGGCCGCTCGCCCGCCGGGCGACCGGAGGCGGATGATCCTCGCGGAAACCTGACCTGGGGCCGTCTCTTTTTCATGGGTTTAAAAGGGCAAGGCTTATCCGGCGTGAACCGCACGCCGGCGGGGCCGCTAGAGCGGCCTCATCCACCCGAACATATCTTCCTTCTCGCCGTACTGGATTCCGGTGAGGTACTCGCCGAGAACCTTCGCATACTTCCCGGGCTCCTTAGTGACGGCGTATTCCTTCCCCTTGTACAGGACGGTGCTAACCGGGTTTATGACGCACGCGGTGCCGGAGCCGAACATCTCGCTCACGCTGCCATTCTCTATCCCCTTCATCACCTCGTCTATCTCTATAGCGCGCTCGGCCGTCTTGAAGCCCAGCTTCGCCGCGAGTTCGAGAACCGACTTCCTCGTTATCCCGGGGAGGATGGAGCCGTTTAGCGCCGGGGTGGTGATCACGTCATCTATCACGAAGAAGATGTTCATCGAGCCTATCTCCTCGACGTACCTCCTCTCCACGCCGTCGAGCCAGAGCACCTGGTCGCACCCCTTCTTGGCCGCCTCCATGCCGGCGCGTATCGATGCCGCGTAGTTCGCTCCGGTCTTCGCAAGGCCAAGCCCGCCGCGCACCGCGCGCACGAACCTGTCCTCGACCATTATCTTCGACATCGTCCTGTCGGCGCTGAAGTAGGCCCCTACCGGCGAGAGTATTATGTAGAAGAGGTATTTCTCTGAGGCGCGCACCTTTATGACCGGGTCGACGCCCAGCATCGTGGGGCGTATGTAGAGCGAGGTGCCGCGCCTCGTGGGCACCCAGCCTCGCTCCAGCTTTATGAGCTCGGTGAGCGCCCCCATGACGAATTTCTCGTCGAAGGCGGGCATGCACAGCGCCTCGGCCGAGGCGCTCATCCTCTTCCAGTTCTCGTTTGGCCTGAACATCGCGATTGAACCGTCCCTGCGGCTGTAGGCCTTCATCCCCTCGAAGATCTCCTGCGCGTAGTGCAGGGACATCGTGGCTGGCGAGAGCTCTAGGTTGTGGAAGGGTTCGATGCGGGCGTCGTGCCACCCCTTGCCCGGGGCGTATTCCATCGTGAACATGCGGTCGGTGAACACCTCGCCGAATTTGAGGACCTCCAGGTTCTTCTCCTTCTGCATCCCCGCCGGAAGTTCCCTTATCGCGAGATCCATGTCGGTTCCTCCCATTTGGTTTAACGCGCGTTAGAGGTCCTGCAGGCCCTGTAGGTCTCTATCTCCGCCGGCCTTTTTGTGCAAGCAAGATGCGACCGGCAACGCGAAGGCTCTCGCTTCGCCGCAGGAGCTCAAGACACCGATTTATCGCCTGAATTTTGTGCACGACGCCGAGCTTTGGCGGTGGCCCAAACGATTTCGTTGCACTCTCGCACCGCGAGATGATATGGGGCTATCAATAGTAAAAACAAAAAAGGGGGTGCATATGCCGGAATCAGGCGAAAACAAACAGTACACGAAGCACACCGCCGAGTTTCAGAAGAAGGCCTCGGAGCTCAAGAAGGACGTCCAGGACCTGGGCAAGATCGGCCGCGAGATCGCCTCTGACGCGGCGGGAATCGCGCAGGAGCGCGCCTCGGAGTACTATCGCGACGGGGTGAGGGAGGCCAAGCACTTAGAGAAGGCGCTCGAGAGCGAGATAAAGCACAACCCGATCCGCTCGGTGCTCATCGCCGCGGGCGTGGGCCTTTTGCTGGGTGCCCTATGGAGAAGGTAGAACCCGCCGAAGAGCCAAAGGCCGGTCATCGCGAGAAAGTTTCTGAGCAGGCCGGGGAGATTGTCCGCCTCGTCTCCCTGTTCGCATCGTCCGCCCTCGAGGAGGCAAAGGCACGGCTGAAGGCCGGGGCGATATCGGTCGCCGTCGCCTTCGCTTTCGTGCTCCTCTGTTGCGTCGCGCT
>DAONII010000316.1:0-2096 GCA_035405085.1 bacterium
TCACGTGGGGTCTTGCGCCAACGGATCTCGATTCGCACATGATAAACAACGACATGAGCGTTCACGTCTGGTATTCGGACAAGGACCTCGACATAACGAAGGGTTCGCTTACCACGGCGCCGTTTATCGCGCTCGACACCGACGACGTCACGTCGTACGGCCCGGAGGTTACGACGGTCATGCCGTCTGTCGCCGATGGAAAGTATTGCTTCGGCATTCATAACTTCAGCGGCGAGTCGAATATGGCCGATGCAAGCACGGACCAGAACGGCAACGCCAAGAAGGCCACCGTTACGGTCACCGGTGACGGCGTAGCGCAGACTTACTCCGTTCCGGATAACCCGAATAACTACATGTGGTGGCGCGTATATTCGGTTGAGTTCGAGGGCGGCAGGGTGAAGAGCGGTTCCTTCACGGCGTTCAATGACATGGTCGAGACGCCGCCTGAGAGCTGCGCCTGGTAAACAGGGCAGTTTAGACATAAAAATTCCGGCCGCCCGATTGGGCGGCCGGTTTTTTTTCGTGCTTTCGCGTTCATTTCACCAGAACTCGTAGCCCGGCGTGGAGCTCTTTATCCAGCCGGTCGTCGGGTCGTATGTGAAGGTGTTGCCGAACGGGTCCGTGAGCTTCCCCCCGACCATCATCGGTGGATGCTCGAGGTAGCGGCGGGTGGTCTCGTCGCCCGGCAGGCGAAACGAGCCCTGCGCTACATCCTCGAGCCTTTCCGGCAGCTTGCTGTTGACCGCGAGATACAAGAGCTCGGCGGTCCTTAAGAGCTGGAGCTGGTAGTGAAGCGCGTGCTGCTTCGCCGAGTGCTTCTGAAAGGCATAGGTCGTGCCCACGAGCGCAATCGCCAAGACGACGACGCCTATGAACAGCGCCCATTCCCACCCCGGCCTCCTTCTCGCATCCATAAAACCCCCTTTTCCGTGTTAATTCGACGTTTTTTAGCTTCAAGGTATCTGACAAAGGCCGCTGCTCTCCTTATACGCGCCAGATTCAAAACAGGCGCTGACGAGGCTGCTTGACGAATAATTCGGCGGTTTTCTTCGAGCGGCGTCCGAGCGCGCCGTTTGCCGTAGCCCTCTATAGCGCGGCGCACGAGCGCAGTGAGCGAGCGGCGCCTGAGTGAGCGAACGTAGCGAGAAAAAAACCGCAGAATTATTCACACAGGGTTTATATCAGGGAATACATGGGTGGGCAACGGGGTTTGTCAGTGCAGCTTCTTCCAGCAGCAGCGCCTGTAGGGCTTGCCGCTTCCGCACGGGCACGGGTCGTCGCGGCCGATCGTCAGGTTCGCGTTCTTGCCGCGTTCGGGCTGCGCTGAGCCATCCTGGCGCGCGTGGCCGTCCTCCCGTGCCCACCGCTCCTGGCGCCGCCTTATCTCCTCCTGTTCGTAGAAGAGGAGCCAGTCGCGCAGGTAGATGTCCATTGCAGCGCGCGGGGTGGCGAGATCGCGCTCCACCTCCTCGGGTGTGAAGGCGGCGCGGTAGTCCTGCCACTGCGAGGCGCGGTGGCGCTCCTCGTGGGCGAACGAAACGAGTTCCTTGCGGAAGTCGGCGCGGCGGAAATCGAGCAGGACGTAGGCGGCCGAGCGGCGTGCGCCGTACTCCTCGCTCTCGTCGGAGAGTATCCGTCCGAGGAGGGCCATCGCCTCCTCCTCGCGCGCCGGGAAGCGCAGCGATTGAGCGCCGAGGGCGTCCATCGCGATGGAGCGCGCCGACCAGCCGGCGGCGCGGTCGGCCACAGCCGCCAGGATGTGCGGCCACGCGAGTTCTCCGAGCGATCCTAGTATCGAGGGCAGGTCCTCGGTTACCCACTCGTTGTCGTAGGCGTCCGACCAGCGCAGCGCGGCCATGAGCGGGACTATCGAATCGGGCCCGCCGATGGCGCCTATGCAGTAGGTGGCGTGCACCGCGGCCCACCAGTCAGGCGGGTCGGCGGTCCACAGCGTGCGGTCCATCACCGCCTCTGAAAGAAGCGGCATTATCTCGGCGCCGCGGCGGATTATCTCGTCGGCCACCGAGCGCAAAACCCGGTCCTCCTCGTCGAAGAGGATGTCCACGAGCTCCTCGTTGTGCATTCGCTTTAAGTTT
>DAONII010000317.1:0-2089 GCA_035405085.1 bacterium
AACCGCAAAAAACAGAGACAACGTCACCGCCACCAGGAATCTCTTCATCTCATTCCTCCTTTCAGATTGTTTTCAAATCGCCCGCGAAGGGTTCGCAGGCGCCCTCGATCTAGAGCTTTCCTACACCCCGCCCCGGCTCCACCCCAGAAGCTCGGCAGCGAAGTCGAGATCCTTATCCCCCCTCCCGGAGAGGTTCACCAAGACGATTGAATCCGCCGGCAGGGAGGGCGCGATCTCCATCGCGTGCGCCACCGCATGGGCGCTCTCGAGCGCCGGGATTATCCCCTCCACGCTCGAGAGTTCGCGAAAGGCTGAGAGCGCCTCCTCATCGCCTGCGGTTACGTACTCGACCCGCCCCGTCGCCTTGAGATGGGCGTGCATCGGGCCGATCCCCGGGTAGTCGAGGCCCGAAGCTATCGAGTGCACCGGCTGCGGGGTGCCATCCTCGTCCTGAAGCAGAAGCGTGCGCATGCCGTGTATCGTGCCGGGCCTCCCGAAGGTGAGCGTGGCGGCGTGCTCCCCCCTGCCGCTGCCCCTGCCCGCGGGTTCCACCCCTATCATGCGCACCGGGTCGTTTAAGAATTCATGAAAGAGTCCCATCGCGTTCGAGCCGCCGCCGACGCAGGCCATCAGGATGTCGGGAAGGCGACCCTCCTTATCCGTGATCTGCCGCTTCGCCTCGCGGCCGACGACCGACTGAAACTCCTGAATCATCATCGGATAGGGATGAGGGCCGACTACGGATCCTATCGCGAAGAAGCTGTTTTCCACGTCGTCGAGGTAGGCGCCGATAGCGGCGTCTACCGCGTCCTTGAGAGATTTGCCGCCGGCGGACACCGGGTGCACCGCGGCACCCAGCAGCTTCATCCGCACGACGTTCGGGTGCTGCTTGGCGATGTCTATCTCGCCCATGTATATGTCGCATGAGAGCCCGGCGATCGCCGCCGCGGTCGCCAGCGCGACCCCGTGCTGCCCGGCCCCGGTCTCGGCTATCACCCTCTTCTTTCCCATCCTCTTCGCGAGGAGCGCCTCGCCGAGCGTGTGGTTTATCTTGTGCGCGCCGGTGTGGTTTAAGTCCTCGCGCTTCAGGTAGATCTTAGCGCCGCCTAGCTTCTTCGTGAGGTTTTCGGCGAAGTAAAGCGGCGACGGGCGGCCAACATAGTCTGAAAGGAGCGAATCCATCTGCTCAAGAAACGACGGGTCCTTCCTCGCATCGAGATACGCGGCCGCCACTTCGTCCATCGCCGCCTTGAGCGGCGGCGGCACCTCCTGCCCCCCGAACTCGCCGAAGAGTCCCATCTCGTCGGGCGAAGTCATCGTCCTGGAATGCGGCATAGCGCTCACCTCCGGTGATTCGAATCCCTGGGCAGTCTTCATGCACGCGGGCCCTCCGGTCAAGCCCTTTCGAGAAAAAGCCCCTTGACCGAAGCGGCACATGCTCTAAAGTGCGCGCGCCATGAAAGCCGCTCTCCCAAGGCTCACCGCGGCCGCCGCCGCGACTGCGATCCTTCTCTCCGGAGCCGCCGCGCTTGCCGCCGAAATGCTCACTTGGCATGACTGCGTCGAGCGCGTCGCGAAGAAGAACCCCGAGATCGCGGCGGCCCGCGAGAAGCTCCTCTCGTCGAAGAGCAAGCGCAAGGCCGCATACAGCGGTTTCCTGCCGAAGCTCACCGCCAGCGGCAACGTGAACCGCGGGAACAGCTACTCCTTCTCGCAGTTGAGCGGCACGCCGCCCAGCTGCGAGAAGGAGTAGCTGGGCGGCGTGCCGCTCAACACCCCAGCGGGCGACACGTCCGTATCGAACGTGTCCCTTCAGCTCACCCAGAACATCTTCTCCGGCTACCGCGACTCCTCGCTCATCGACCAGACGCAGGCAACCGAGGAAGCGACCGAAGCGGCGCTCGACCAGAGCGCGGTCCAGGCGAGTTACGACCTCAAATACGCGTTTGCGGGGCTCATGTACGCACAGGAATACCTCGAGCTCTCCGAGAAGATCATAAAGCGCCGCGAGGAGAACGCGAGCCTCGTCGAGCTCCACTACGAGAGCGGCATAGAGAACAAGGGCTCCGCCATGCTCGCGAAGGCCTTC
>DAONII010000318.1:0-2072 GCA_035405085.1 bacterium
ACGATGATAATGGGCGTCGTACTCGAAAAATGCGCGAAGTCCCTGAAGGGGAAACTCTTCGATTTCGCGTCGAAAAAGTTCGGGGCCCCGGCTTCGTCGTTCCTCTTCGAGGGGGATTCGATCCTCTCGAAGGAGAGGCGTTTGATGTCCGTATCCGAGCTCGTTCGCCTCTATCTGAAGGAGGAGGGCCCCCTTACCGTTTTAGAGCACTACGAGTTGCCGCCGGGGGTAAAATGGGACGAGGAAAACTACAGGGGTGACGCCTACCCGACCTTCGCCTGGGGCTGCGACGTGGCCGAGGTCGAAATCGACATGGATACCTTCGAGATCCGCGTCGTGAAGATGTGGCTGGCCCAGGACATAGGCCGCGCGATAAACCCGAAGATGGCGGCCGGGCAGATAGAGGGCGGAACCCTGCAGGCGCTGGGCTACGCCCTGATGGAGAGGCACGCGGTATCCCGCGGGCGCCTGGCGACGAACCGCCTGCAGAACTACATAATACCGACGACGCTCGACGCCCCGGAGATGGAGACGATAATAGTAGAGGAGCCCTTCTCGTTCGGGCCCATGGGCGCGAAGGGCGTGGGCGAGCTGCCCATGGACGGCGGCGCGCCGGCGGTTGCCAACGCCGTCGCGAACGCCACGGGCCTCTCCGTGTGCGATCTTCCGATCACGCCGGAGAGGCTGTACGAAGCCTGGCGGAAAAGGGGCGGGTGATTGGTGACCGATCGCTAATCACCGGCGACAGATGATTGCTTGCGAGGGAAGCGATACGATGGTCAGGAGAATGCTGACGATAAACGGCGATGAGCGGGAGGTGGAGGCGCCGCCGCAGGCGAGGCTCCTCGATGTCCTGCGCCGGACGCTTGGCCTCACCGGAACGAAGGAGGGCTGCGGCGAGGGGGAGTGCGGAGCGTGTTCCGTTCTCTTAAACGACGAGCCGGTGGATTCCTGCCTGGTTCTCTTCGGCCAGCTCTGCGATGGCGACAGGGTCCTCACGGTCGAGGGGCTCGGCAGCCCGAAACACCTCGCCCCGCTTCAGCGCTGCTTCATAAACGAGAGCGGGGCACAGTGCGGCATATGCACGCCCGGCATGCTCATCTGCGCGCACGCGCTTCTTATCAAAAATCCGAGGCCGACGCGCGAGGAGATTGCTGCGGCGCTTGCCGGCAACCTGTGCCGGTGCACCGGGTACGTGAAGATAATAGACGCGGTGGAGAAGGCCGCGGCGATAATGCGCGGGGAGAAGGAATGACTTTCGCGTGGCACAAGCCGGCCGGCCTCGTGGAGGCGGTGGCCCTCTACGGCATGAACGGCGGTAAGGTGCCGATACTGGCCGGCGGCACCGACATCGTCGTCCAGTGGAGGGCTGGCGCGATCGATCCGCCCGGCTTCATCGACGTGTCGTCGGTGCCGGAGCTTCGCCTCATAGAGGAGGACGGCGATTCCCTGCTCATAGGCGCCGGCGCCACGCATTCTAACATAGCCTCGAATCCCCTTGTGGGGGAACATCTGCCGGTGCTGGTGGAGGCGTGTCTCTCGATCGGCGCGACCCAGATACAGAACCGCGGCACGATAGGCGGCAACATCATGAACGCATCCCCCGCCGGCGACACCCTTCCGGTGGCGGCCGCGTATGATGCTCAGATGTGCGCGTCGAGCGTGAAGGGCGACAGGTGGATACCCGCTTCGGAGTTCTACACCGGCTACAGAAAGACCGCGCTCGCCTCCGACGAGATGCTCACGAGGATACGCTTCCCGAAGCGCGATTCGAAGGAGAGCGCGGGCTTCTACAAGGTGGGAACTCGCCGGGCCCAGGCGATATCGAAGGTCGCCCTGTGCGCGCGAGCGAGGATACGCCACGGGGGGATAGAATGGATAAAGATCGCGGTCGGCTCCGTGGCCCCTACGGTCGTGCGCTGCCCGGGTACCGAGACGCTTCTGGCCGGGAAGGCGATCAACGCCGCCCTCATGGACACCGCGCGCGCGTCCATAATGGACGAGGTGCACCCGATCGACGACGTGCGCTCCACCGCCGAATACCGCAGGTTCGTGACCGGCTCGCTTCTCGT
>DAONII010000319.1:0-2070 GCA_035405085.1 bacterium
GGCGACCGACGTCGCCGATTTCGCGATCGAGCACGCTCGCAAGATAGGCTACGACACCGTCATAGTGGACACCGCCGGGCGCCTCCATATCGACGGCGAGATGATGAGGGAGGTCGCCGACATAGCAGAAAGTATAAAGCCGCAGCGCGTGCTCTACGTAGCGGATGCGATGACAGGCCAGGACGCGGTGAAGTCGGCGAAGGCCTTCGACGAGGCGCTTCCAGTAACCGGCGTCGTCCTGACCAAGCTCGATGGCGATGCCCGCGGCGGCGCCGCGCTCTCAGTGCGCGCGGTCACCGGCAAGCCGATCCTCTTCGCCGGAACCGGAGAGCGCCTGGAGGATCTAGAGGCCTTTCATCCGGAGCGGATGGCATCGCGCATACTGGGGATGGGGGACGTAGTGTCGCTCGTGGAGAGCGTCTCCTCGAGCATGGGCGAGGGTGAGGCCAGGGAGATGGGCGAGGCGATTTTCAAGAAGAACTTCACGCTCGAAGACTTCCTCAAGCAGATAAAGATGATGAAGCGGCTAGGCCCTATGGAGAAGATAGTGGGCATGCTGCCCGGGGTTGGCGGACATTTAAAGGATATGAAGCCCGATGATATCGAGCGGGAGATCCGCCTGAAGGAGGCCATAGTGCTCTCCATGACCTCACAGGAACGCGCAAACCCCCGTATTCTAAACGGTTCCAGGCGAAAAAGGATAGCCGCCGGGGCGGGCCGAGAGGTCTCCGACGTGAACAGGTTCATCAAGGAATTCGAGGCGATGGAGAGGATGATGAAGAAGTTCTCCGGGGGAGGGAAGATGAAAAAACTTCTCAAAGGCTTGACTACACAGGCGTTTTCCTGATAGAGGGGCCCGTCCTGCGCGGCCGGAACAGACGGGTCGCGCTTTTGTACAAAACAGGTCTGGAGGAAATATGGCAGTATCTATGCGTTTGACGCGCCGTGGAAAGAGGAACAACCCGTTCTACCATGTCGTGGTGGCCGACAGCACCATGCCCCGCGACGGCCGATTCATCGAGACGCTTGGAACCTACGACCCCAGGAACAAGGGGAAGCGCTTCGTGGGGAAGAAGGAGCGCATCGAGTACTGGCTTTCGAAGGGTGCCCGTCCCTCCGAGACAGTCTCAGAGCTCCTGCGCACGCTGTAATATTCCTTGGAGGCTCTGATGGCCGAGGACATGAAAAAGCTCATAGAGATGATCGCGAAGGCGCTCGTCGACAACCCGGAGGCGGTCGACATAACCGAGGTCGAGGGTGAGCAGACGACGATAATCGAGCTGAGGGTTGCGAAAGAGGACCTCGGCAAGGTCATCGGCAAGCAGGGCAAGACCGCCCGCGCGATGCGCACGATCCTCTCCGCCGCATCCATGAAGGTGCGAAAGCGGGCGACGCTGGAGATACTCGAATAGGCGGGCGGCGGTGGTTTCAGAAAAAACCGATATCGAATGGGTTGAGTGCGGCCGCATAGGGCGCGCTGTCGGTTTGAAGGGAGATGTGGCGGTCTTCTGGAACGACGGCTCCTGTCCGGTCCCCGAGGGGGGGGAGCTCTTCGTCGCCGCCGGTTCCACGCAGGAGCACAGATCGATAAAGGTTGCGGCCTTGCGAGAGCAAGGCCGTTTGTCTGTTGCGCGCTTCGAGGGCTGTGACGACAGAGGGGCGGCCGAAAGGCTTCGCGGGTCGGTCCTTCTTATACCCGCAGACAGATTGCCCGCACTTCAGGAGGGCGAGTACTACAGCTACCAGATACTGGGCCTCGATGTATTTCTCGAGGACGGTACACCTCTCGGAAAGGTAGTGCGCATCTTCACGGCCGGGGAAAACGACGTATACGAGGTGCGCGGCGAAAATGCCGGCAGAGAGCGTGAAATCCTTTTGCCGGCGCGCGCCGAGATAATCCTCTCCATAGATTTGAAGGCCAAGAGGATGGTCGTGAGGCCCCTCGAGGGGATGCTGGAATGATAGTGATACGAGAGACTCGAAACCCTGGAAGCGTGATTGGTGATTAGTGACTCGTGACTAGTGACTAGTGACTAGTGACTAGTGACTAGTGACTAGTGACTAGTGACT
>DAONII010000320.1:0-2067 GCA_035405085.1 bacterium
TGAGGATGAGAGGCAGTTCAACTTCATCGTCGTGACAGGGGAGAGCTGATACGAGACGCGAGACGCGAGACACGGGACAAGAGACCTGAGACGCGAGACCTGAGACGAGAGACACGAAAAGAAAAGCTGAGAAGATCAGAGCCAGCAAGGCGAGAAAGGCCAGCAAGGCCAGCAAAGTGAAAAGCAAGAGGCGAGAGAGTCCAATCACCAATCACTAATCACTGATTTCAAGACCGACCGCCGACTACGATCTCCGGTATGCGTATCGTCGGCTGGCCGCACGAGACCGGGGCCTCCTGGCCGTCCTTCCCGCATGTGCCTATGGAAAAGCCCAGGTCGCTGCCGACGCGGTCTATGCTTCGAAGCACCTTCGGCCCGTTGCCGATGAGCATGGCCCCTCGCACTAGCTCCCCCCTCTTGCCGCCCTCGATGAGATAGCCCTCCTGGACCTCGAAGACGAAGTCGCCGTTCAATGTATTCACCTGTCCGCCGCCCATCTTCTTGACGAAGAGTCCGGACGCGGTTTCTGAGAGTATGGAGGAGGGGTCGTCCTTGCCCGGCAGGATCATCGTGTTCGTCATGCGTACGATCGGGGGTTCTCTGTAGCTCTGCCTGCGCCCGTTCCCGGTCGACGGGTGACCGTACTTCCGAAAAGCTGAGATGTCGGACATGTAAGCCTTGAGCACCCCGTCCTCGATGAGGATCGTTTTTCCGGCCGGCGTTCCCTCGTCGTCGAAGGTGAACGAGCCGCGCATCTTCGCGCGGGTGGAATCGTCTGCGACGGATACGATTTCGCTGGCGACCTTCTGGCCTATCCTGCCGGAGTAAACGGACATGCCCTCGCCGGCTATGTCGGCCTCGAGGCCGTGGCCTACCGCCTCGTGGATCATCGTACCGCCCGCCTCCGCCGAGAGGACGACCGGCATAGTGCCCGCAGGGGCCTGCCGTGCGGAGAGCAGCTTTATCGAGCGTGAGGCTGCCCGCTCCGCAGTCTCCTCCGGCGGGATCTCGTCGAAGAGCTCGAGTCCGATCGCCCCTCCCTGCGATTCGTATCCGGTCTGGATATTTCCCTCTGTGCCTGCCACCACATGAGCCGTGAAGGTAGTGTCGACCTGCTCGTCCGACGTATGGAAGCCGGCCGATGAGGCGACCCATATTCGGCGGACGCGGTCGCGGTACAGTATGCGCACCTGGCGCACCTGCTCCCCGCACTGCCATGCGACTTCGTTCGCACGAACGACTATGGCGCACTTGTCGGCGAGCGACGCCCCGGACGGATGGCAGCGCGCGGTCGTCACAGACGGGGCCCGGCGTTCTGCCAGCACTATCGGTGGGGCCTTCTTTCTCTTTGCGCTCGCGGCCCTTGCCACGCTGCGCGCCAGCCCCAAAAGACCCTTGCGCGTGAGGTCGTTCGTGGAGCCGTATGCGGTCTTGTCGCCGCTCAGCACGCGTATGCCGACGCCAAGGTCAAAGATGGATGCCGCGTGTTCGAGCTTTCTGTTGTCGCAGACGACGGTGGTCTGCTGCGTGCGCTCTACGAATATTTCGGCATAGTCGGCGCCGGAGCGCATGGCAGCCTGCAGTATCTTTTCCGATGGGATCTCGTCTATCATCGCGGGGTGGGGGCTCCAGTTCGGGCGGGTATTAGGGTCGGCCTTCTAGCGGAGGCGTTGCTTCGTCTCGACCGATGGTTCGGATGCTCGGGTGGAATCTGAAATCTCGCGGTTTGCGGCGAGGTAGCGCTGCCTGGCGGCCTCGTTGTCGAGCAGCTCTATGGGAAAGGCGCGATCCTTTGCGTATGCAAGGCCCGCGCGCGAGGCCGCGACCCTCGCCCTTTTCCTCGCTTCGTAACGCGCTATGGCCCTGCGGTCCCTTTCTATCGCGCGTTTTTCAAGGCGCGGTTTCTCGGGGGTCGCCGGGGGGTCCTCAAGGGCGGCGGCCTCTGCCGACACCGGGGCCGCGGTTTCCGTTGCCCCGTCCGTCGGAAGAGCTGCTGGGACCTCGATCCGATTTATCGCTGTCGCGGGCAACTCAGACGCAGGAAGTGCCCCTGTGGACTTCCATGTG
>DAONII010000321.1:0-2062 GCA_035405085.1 bacterium
GGTCTTTGCGTCCATCCCCTGCGCGAGGAAGGCCGCTATTATGCCGGTAAGCGCGTCGCCCATGCCGGCCGTGGCCATGCCGGCGTTGCCGGTGGGGTTTATCGCGGCGGTTCCGTCGGGGTTTGCGACTACCGTGCCCCGCCCCTTGAGGACTACCGTGACGGAGTGCTCCTGCGCAAGGCGCGTTGCGTAACCGACCCTGTCCCTCTGGATTTCGTCTGTGGAGAGATGCGTGAGCCTGCCCATCTCGCCCGGGTGAGGCGTGAGGACCGTGGCGTGACGCCTCGCGGCAAGCGTCCCGAGATCGAGGACGTTGAGCGCGTCGGCATCAATGACGAGCGGGAGTTTCGCCTCTTTCGCGAAGGAGTTCACGAACCCGCGCGTGGCCTCCCCCGTGCCTATCGCTGGGCCTGTCGCGGCGACCGATTTTCCCTCGAGTGAGGAGAGGGCGAAGGCGAGCCCCTCGGGTGAGAAGATTCCGCTTCCGCCGTCGGGTACCGCGTCGCACATGATCTCCGGGTAGCGGGCGTCGAACTTCGAGAACGCCCCTTCCGGAAGCAGGTAGGTGGCGAGCCCCGCACCCGAGCGCAGCGCGGCGAGACAGGAGAGATAGCCCGCGCCCAGATGGCCGCGCGAGCCGGCGAAGACCGCCACGTGCCCGAAGCTCCCCTTGTGCGCGGCTGTATCGCGTTTTTCAAAATGGCGGACGAAAATCGATGGTTCTATGAATTCCAGGCTGCACTCGATTTTCTCCGCCTCCTCCGTGGGTATGCCTATGTCGACCAGCTCTATCCTCCCGGCGAAGTCATACCCCTGCCCCGTGACGAGTCCGACCTTCGCCAGCCCGAACGTGACCGTGACGTCAGCCTTCACCGCGGCGCCCAGCGGCTCGCCGGTGTCGGCGGAGAGCCCAGACGGGACGTCTACCGCGATGACCGGCAGGCTGATCGAGTTGAGCATATCTATCGCGGCGGCGGCCGCGCCGGAGGCCGGGCGGTCCAACCCGGTTCCGAATATCGCGTCTATCGCGCAGGAGGCCTTTGCTATCGCAGGCGCAAATGCGGCCAGCTCGGAGGCGCTCTTTGCGGTGACGATCCGCGCCGTGAGCGGTTCGAGCCTATCCAGGTTTGCGCGCGCGTCAGCGGAGAGATCGTCGCGGCCCGCGAGCAGGACGACGAAGACGTCGAGGCCGGCCGACAGCAGGTGGCGCGCCGCCACGAGTCCGTCGCCGCCGTTGTTGCCCCTGCCGCAAATGACTGCCGCGCTTTTGCCGTCCCCGGGCGGCAACGACAAAACCGCCCTGGCCACCCCCTCGCCGGCTCGCTCCATGAGAAGCAGCGACGGGATCCGGTGTTTCTCGATCGCCGCGCGGTCGAGTTCGCGCATCTGCTTTGATGTGACGAGCTTCACTTTGGAGGTTGCGATCCTTCGAGGACGACGTTCGCTATCCCGTAGTCGCCGTCATGCGACAGCATGAGGTGTATCTTGGATATGTTGTGCTTCTCTGCGAGTTCCTTCACCCTTCCGGAAAGCGTAACGAACGGACGCTGGTCGCGCTCACCGATCTCTATGTCGGAGAAGCGTATCCCCTCCTGCTCCTTGGGGAAGAGCGCCTTGATGAACGCCTCCTTCGCGGCAAATCGGGTGGCGAAGCGCTGTGCGGGGTGTTTCTTCGTGTTGCAGTAGCGTATCTCGGTGTCGGTGAAGACCCTCTTGAGAAACCTGTGCTGCCAGCGGTAGATGATCGACTCGAACCTTCTGACATCCACCAGATCAACGCCTATTCCTATTATCATTATGCCTCCGTTCGCGCCGGGCAGCGCCAGCTTTCCTAAGTTCCTGACGACTCCGAGAGCAGCCACTTCATCTCACGAACCGCCGCCTCCATTCCGACGAGGATCGAGCGGGCGACTATCGCATGGCCTATGTTGTACTCGGCTACCTCGGGAAGGGACCTTGCCACCGCCGCGGCGTTACCGTAGTTCAGGCCGTGGCCGGCGCAGATCATCATCCCGGTTTTTTTCGCGAAGCGCACCGCCCTCTTGAGGCGCGCCATCTCCGC
>DAONII010000322.1:0-2062 GCA_035405085.1 bacterium
GCACGCTGATGCACGAGCCCCCCGCTATATTTCTCGACGAGCCTACGACGGGCGTGGACCCGATATCGCGCCGCGAGATCTGGACGCTCGTCAACGAGATGGTGAAGCAGGACGGCCTTACCGTCTTTCTCACCACGTCATACATGGACGAGGCGGAGCGCTGCCACGAGGTGGTGCTCATGCACCGCGGCAGGATAATAGCGCAGGGATCCCCTTCGGAGCTGCCCGGCGCGCTCGACGGAAGCTTCGCCGAAATAGCGGTGGCCGGGATGGAGGAGCAGCAGTCGGCGCTCAGAGCCCTGAAGAGAATGCCGGGTATCAGGTCCGCCTACCCGCTGGGGGAGAAGATCGGCTGCGTCTACACTGAAACGAGCTGTGAAGCGATACGCCGCTATGCCGAGGGCGAGGGCGCGAGGGTGGAGTCGGTGTCGGAGGCCTCGCCCTGCCTCGAGGACGTCTTTCTCTCGAAGATATCGGAGGAGGGCGATGCGGTGGACGAATCCGCCCTGGAAGAATTTTTCTTCGAAGGGGAGGGATCCGGCGCGGGCGGGTGCGAAAAGCGGGAGGTGATGATAGAGACGCAGAATCTCGAGAAGCGCTTCGGATCGTTCGTGGCCGTAGACGACCTCACCTTCAGCATAAAATCCGGCGAGATATTCGGCTTTCTGGGACCAAACGGCGCCGGGAAGACCACCACGATCAAGATGCTCTGCGGCCTCTTCCCGCCCACGTCGGGGCGCGGCACAATAGGCGGGCTCGATTTCTTCAAGGAACAGTTCAAAATAAAGAAGAGCATCGGGTATATGTCGCAGAAGTTCTCCCTGTACCGGGATCTCACGGTCGAGGAGAACATCGTGTTATACGGCGGGATATACGGAGTGCCGCGAAAGGAGCTCGCCCGGCGGAAGGGGCTGATCCTAAAGATGGCCGGGCTCTCCGGCGAAGGGGACGCGATTACGGGCGAGTTGCCGATGGGAATAAAGCAGAGGCTCGCCCTGGGCTGCGCGATCATACACAAGCCGCCGTGCATATTCCTCGACGAGCCGACATCAGGTGTCGACCCTGCCGCGCGCCGTCAGTTCTGGGACATCATATACCTGCTCTCCCGGCGCATGGGTGTTACCGTGCTCGTCACCACGCACTACATGGACGAGGCTGAGCACTGCGACAGGCTCTCCCTGATGACGCGCGGGAAGCTGGTGGCGCTCGGGCATCCGTCGGAGCTCAAGGGCCGCGTTTCAAAGGATATAGGCAAGCTTCTGGAGATATGCACGCCGGATCCCTTCTCGGCGGTAGACTGCCTGCGCGGCGAATACCGACACTGCTTCGTCTTCGGCGCCGGCGTCCATCTATATACGTCGGATCCGAAGCGGGAGGCTTTGCGCATAAAAAGCGCGCTCGAGGCCCACGGCGTAGAGGTGTCGGGGATAGGCGAGGGCGCGATACCCTTCGAGGACGTGTTCGTCTATTTCTGCGAGAACGTAGAGGGATGACTCCCGCTTCGGCGTGCGGCATCCTGTCTGCTTGAGAGGCGAGAAGATGTTTTCATTCAGGCGATTCATGGCGGTGGCGAAGAAGGAGTTTCTGGAGCTGCGCAGAAATGCGCTCTTCTTCACGATGACGATCGCCGGGCCGATAATCTTCTTCTTTCTCTTCGCCTACGGCTTTCCGCTGGATGCCAAGAACATACCGATGGCCGTTGTGAACCGCGATATGACGGCTGCGAGCAGGTCGCTGATCGACGCCTTCGAGAGGAGCGCCGATCTCTTCGACCTGCGTTTCGTCACGGGAGACGAAAAGAGGGCCGAACGCGAGATAGCTAAGGGGGACGTTCGCCTGGTGCTCACCATCCCGGACGGCTTCGAGAGGAAGATCCAGGCCGGCCTCCCGGCAGATGTGCAGGCGCTCATAGACGGTGCGTACCCCAACACTGCTAGTCTCGTCGGCGCCAACGCCGAGGCGGTGGTATCCGCTTTCGGCTTCGAGGTACTGACGAAATACCTGCTGCTGCGCCCGGAACTCGAATCCGCCGGATACACGTTCACGCCGATAGATCTGTCCC
>DAONII010000323.1:0-2052 GCA_035405085.1 bacterium
GCGTCGACAAGGTCGAGAAGGACCGCGTGAGGCTCAAGCGCTTGAACGAGGTCATCGTCCTCGCTCTCGGGGGAGGGATTTAACGTGAAAAGACAATTCCTTACGAGATGTGCGGCGCTGATCTTCGCGGTCTCGCTGGCCTCTTTTGCGCTTCCGGCGGTGTCGTCGGCGCAGCTTTCATACGATACCGGGCCTGCCGGCCCCCGCGCTGCGGCGCCCCGGCCGGCGGACACGGGTTATGTGAGCGGCACCCCGGCCGAGAACTACATGGGCATAACCGGAGGCGAGCGCTACGACATATCTTTCCGCCAGGCCTCCCTGCGCGAGGTGCTGCAGTTTCTCTCCTGGATATCGGGCTTGAACATCATAATTCCGGAGGGTCTCGAGGGCATAGTGAACGTCAGCTTCAAGGATATATCGATAAGCGACGCCCTGGGCTCCATAATAAAGGTTAACGATCTCGAGTATACGATGGAAGGGCGTATAGTTCGCGTGGGCAAGAGCGATGCCTTCCGCGAGAGCGGTGAGGATTTGAAGACCCAGACCTTCCGCCTTCGCTACGCTCCGGCGACGGATATGGCGAATAAATCCAAGACGCTCCTCTCCGGCCGCGGCTCCGCGATAGCGGATGAGCGCACGAACTCCCTGGTGGTGCGCGACCTGCCGGCCAATCTGGACAACGTGCAGCGCTTCGTCGACGACGTCGACATAAAGGATGCGCAGGTACTCATAGAATCCAAGATCCTCGAGGCGACGCGCCAGTTCAGCCGCGCGATGGGCATACAGTGGGGGGCCACGAAGACCGGCGGCAAATGGCAGCTGGGCGGTCTCGAGGCGGTGGGCGAGTTGGATAACGGAAGGTACATGAACGCCAACCTGAGTCCGAACATCGCGACTCCCACAAGCGGTCTGGCGATAGGCTCCCTGTTCAAGGGGGTCAACCTGGATATACAGCTCATGGCCGCCGAGGAGCGCGGCGATGTCTTCGTCATATCCGACCCCTCTATAGTCACCTCCAACGGCAGGCCGGCGAACATACGCTCCGGAGCGAAGTTCTACGTCGTGGGTTCGGGAACCGTAAACATAGGCTCGACAACCGGCACCAGCACGGGAACGACCACGGGCACAACCGCCGGGACCGGCCTGCAGGAGATAAAGACCGGCATAGAACTCAAGGTCGTTCCCCAGATAACCGTGCACGACTTCGTGAAGCTCGACATAGAGGCGATAACCTCCACCCCGGATTTTTCGAGGGCGGTTCAGGGTATACCGATGGTGCTGGACAACACCGCCAGGACCGTGGTGCTCGTAAAGGATGGCGAGACCACCGTGATAGGCGGGCTTTCACGCTTTTCAAACGCTCTGACTAACAAGCGGGTCCCCTATTTTTCGAAGATCCCCATCTTCGGGAACCTCTTCAAGTCCAAGGAGAGAAACGCGGACAACACCGACCTTCTTGTTTTCATCAAGCCCACTATCATCCGCGTGGAGGGTCAGATCCCCGCCCAAATGCGCGTGCGCGAGGTGGAGGAACTTCAGGAGGAGCTCTACCTCGAGCCTTCGCCCGAGATGCGCAAGGACAAGGAGAAAAAGGGCATCGAGAAGGAGAAGGCGCGCAGCCGCAAGGGAAACAAATACGTGAAGTAGGCTGCATCCGCTGCCGTTTTCTGCCGTTGACCTGGACGAAGGATCGGCTAATCTCCTGGCAGGCAGGGCTGGACTCGAGGGGAGTGGCATTTATATGGCCGACAGGATAAAAGTCGAGGTGAGGGCTCCGCACTGGCTTCCCCTGCCCATTCCGGAGGATCCTTCTGCGGTGGATTCGGAGCCGGTGGTCGAGGCGAACGACCTCTTCGCGAAGGGGAGGGTGGTTCTCTTCTACGAAAGGCAGGGTGTGGGCGTCATGAAGGGGGCGCGAGGTGAAAGGCTGCCCTTCAGCGTCTCAGAGGTGGAGCTGGTGGGTCCCAAAAACCATGCACGGTTCATCTCGGAGGGTGCGCCGGTTGGCTACGACGTCGGATGGTCTTCCCACGGAATGCGCGTCAGCAGGAT
>DAONII010000324.1:0-2050 GCA_035405085.1 bacterium
TCCGTCCTCCCCTCGAACTATGGCCATGTGCATCTGAGTCCGCTGAAACTCACGAAGCAGCTCCTCGAGCGGAGTCGACGGCCCTATGAAGAGAGGCGGCTTGAGCATTTCCCTGTGCTGCACTTCGTCCCCCGACTTTCGCCTCCTGTGTACGGAGAAGAGGTCCCTCACGTGAAGTATGCCCACAAAATTTCGGGGATCGCCCTCGTAGAAAGGCACCCGTCTGTACTTCTCGAAGCGGATCGCATCCACAACCTTCTCATAGGGCATGTCTACCGGCAGAGAGAATATCCTGTCGGAAGGGGTCATGATCTCCGACGCCACCTTGTCGGTGAAGTCGAAGACGTTGTGTATTATCTCCCTCTCCTCCTCCTCGAGCGCGCCCTCCTGGCTGCCGATATCCACCATCCGACGAAATTCCTGCTCCATTATCATCGGCTCGGCCTTTTCCGGGCTGCCGCCGAAGGCCAGGACGACCCGGTCCGCCATCCACGTGAAGGCGACCCGCAGAGGACGCACCATCGTCTGGAAGATATGAAGAGGCCATATCACTGCCGTCGCGAACTGCGGTGCGAATCTGAGCGCCGCATTCTTGGGAATGATCTCCCCGAACACCAGTATGATCGGCGTTATTATGGCGACCGCCGCCAGGGTCTGGCCCTTGACGCCGAGGGGCAAAAAACCGCTCACCATGGAAGCGCCGACTATGGATATCGCCGCGTTTATGAGTTCGTTGCCCAAAAGTATGGTGATCAGCATCTTGCGGGGCTGGCGCAAACCTTCGAATATGAGGGAGGCCGAGGCCGCCCCCGACTCCCGAAACTTGTGAAGCTGGATCCTGGACAGAGAAAAGAGCGCCGTCTCCGAACCGGAGAAAAAAGCGGAAAAGCAAAGCAGGATAACGAAGATTACGAACAGTGATAACATTGTCAGACGGCTCCCCCGCGGCAAAAAAAGCTGACGCCTTCGAACGCGAAACCGGCGCTACCGACCGCTTCTGATTCGGTCATTTTACCGGCTCGATTCGTCCGTCCCTTATCCGAAGGACCCAGAGGTTCTTCTTCGCGTTGCCCTGTGAATCGAATGATATTTTCCCGGTGACCCCCGGGAAATCGGTTGTGCGGGAGATCGCCTCGCGGACCGAGCCGCGTCGCGCCGCACCCTTTTCCTGAACCGCGCTGAGTATTATCCGAAGGGAGTCATAGCCCAGCGCCTCGAGCATCGTGGGATCGATGCCGTAGGCCTGTTTGAAACGGGAGACGAACCCCGAGACGTGGGCGTCGGGCGCTCCCTTGTAGAAGGAGACCACGAAGACAGCGCTCTTGATCCCGGACCGGCTGACGAGCTTCTGGTCCCCCCACCTGGAAACCCCGAGGAGCTGAAAATTGCGCGCGCTGGAGCTTGCCGAGAGGGACATGCGCTGGGTGATATAGGAGGCGACCCCTATTGAATCCGGTACGAAAAGCGCGTCGAACTCGCCGGTGCTGGAGAGATCTATCATCGATTCGCCGGCCCCTCCTCCCTCGTGCATCGCCATCTGCTGCTCGGCCAGGTAACGACCGCGGAGCTCGTCGACCACCCTCCCCTCGGAGGCGGAGAAGCTCTGCCCTCCGACGACCCTGCCGCCCAGGGCCTTCACCGCCTCCGTGAAGAGGGCGCGGTATTCCGTGCCCTTTCTGCTGGGAGGATAGACCAGGAAGAAACGGCGCAGCTTCATCGTGTTCACCGCGTAATCCGCGAGGGTCGATATCTCGGAAGAATCGGAGACCGAATTCCGGAATACGAAGTCGCCAACCTCCGCGACTCCTTCGCGCTGGGATATGGAGATGGTGGGTATTCCCAGCTGCTGCGCCCTTTCCGCAACCTCCATCGCGTTGACGGAGGCCAGCGGTCCGACGATAGCAAGGACGCCCTCCTCCGCGAGTTCGTCCACTATGGCCGTGGCGCCTCCGACCGACGATTCGGAATCGCGGACCACCAGGCGAAGGCCGGTCGGGCCCACGCACGGCTCGAACACCGTCGCACCTTCGGGCACGTCGAGCACCGCCAG
>DAONII010000325.1:0-2048 GCA_035405085.1 bacterium
TCTTCGGCGAGCGCAAGTACTCGATGCGCCTCTGGCTCGACCCGGACAAGCTCACGGCCACCGGCCTGACATCGAACGACGTCGTGAGCGCCGTGCAGGAGCAGAACGTCCAGGTCGCCGCCGGCGGCATAGGCGTCCCCCCCACGCCAAAAAACCAGGCCTTCTCCTACACCATATCCACGAAGGGAAGGCTCGCGGACGTGAAGGAGTTCGAGAACATAATAGTGAGGACCGCCGAGGACGGCGCGATAGTGAGGGTCAAGGACGTAGCGCGAGTGGAGCTCGGCGCCGAAAACTACCGCTGGTTTTCGCGCCTAAGCGGCAAGCACACCGCCTCCGTAGGCATCTACCAGCTTCCCGGCGCGAACGCGGTGGACATAGCTAAGCAGTCGCGCGCGAAGATCGAGGAGCTCTCGAAGCGCTTCCCGAAGGGGATGGATTACAAGATCGCCTACGACGCCACGATATTCGTCACCGAGTCGATACACGAGGTTTTGAAGACGCTCCTCGAAGCCATAATCCTCGTCTTCCTCGTCATCTACATATTCCTTCAGGACTGGCGCTCGACCATAGCCCCGGCGATAGAGATCCCGGTCTCACTCGTCGGCACCTTCGCGGTCATGGCCGCGTTCGGCTTCTCGATAAACACGCTCACGCTCTTCGGGCTCGTGCTGGCGATCGGACTCGTCGTCGACGACTCGATAGTCGTCGTGGAGAACGTCAGCCGCATCCTGAACGAGGAGCACCTGCGCCCGATGGAGGCCACGAAGAAGGCGATGGCCGAGATCGTGGGGCCGATCATCGCCACCACGCTCGTCCTGATGGCGGTCTTCGTGCCGGTCTCGTTCATCCCGGGAATCAGCGGGCAGCTCTACAAACAGTTCGCGCTCACCATCGCCATCGCTGTGGGCATATCGGCGCTCAACGCCCTCACGCTCTCGCCCGCGCTTCGCGCGATACTGCTGCGCGAGGAGAGCGGGGAGCACGGCTGGTTCTTCACGAAGTTCAACGAGGGGTACGAGCGCTTCGCGGTGGCCTTCAACAAACTCAACTCGTACTGCCTGAAGCAGTGGCGCTGGGTCCTCCTTTGCTTCGCGGCGCTGCTCGTGGTCACGGGGCTGCTCTTCCGCGCGGTGCCCACCGGATTCGTCCCCGAGGAGGACCAGGGTTATTTCTATCTCGTCATACAGGGGCCGGACGGATCGTCGCTCGACCGGACCGATTCGGTGACGGCGAAGGTCGAGAAGGAGGTCCTCGCGATCGACGGGGTGGCCGACATCCTCTCGATAGGCGGATACAACCTCCTAAACGGCACGCTCGACACGCGCTCAGCCTCCCTCATCATAGTGCTCAAGCCCTGGGACGAGAGGACGACGAAGGAGCTCTCCGTGCAGGGGCTCATAAGGACCGTATACATAGCGATGCACAAGTACCCTGAGATCGTGGCGATGCCCTTCAACGCGCCGCCGATCAGGGGGCTCTCGACGACGGGCGGCTTCAGGTTCATCCTGCAGGACTACACCGGCGGCGAGCTCGACCAGCTCCACTCGGTGGCCACGAACCTGATAGAGGCGGCCAAATCGAGGCCCGAGCTGGCCGCCCTCTCCACGACCTTCAGGGTCGACTACCCACGGCTCTTCATCGAGATCGACAGGACGAAGGCCAAGGCGATGGGCGTATCGCTAACCTCCATCTTCAACACGCTGCAGACGCAGCTCGGCTCGCTCTACGTGAACGACTTCAACAAGTTCGGCCGCGTCTACCGGGTGTTCGCGCAGGCCGACAAGGGCTTCAGGTCCGATAAGACCGACATAACCGAGCTCTACGTGAAGAACCAAACCGGCGGCATGGTGCCGATGTCGGCGCTCGCCGCGGTGAAGGACGTACGCGGCGTCCAGACGGTGACGCACTACAACCTCTACCGCGCGGTGGAGATAGACGGCGCGCCCGCGCCCGGATACAGCTCAGGCGACGCGATGAACGCGGTCGAGACCCTCGCTCAGAAGACGCTCCCATCGGGCTACGGAATAGAGTGGACCGGCACCGCC
>DAONII010000326.1:0-2046 GCA_035405085.1 bacterium
GTGCGGACATCGCAGTCACAGCGATCGCGGCAGGACGGAAGGCCGCCGCGTCCATCGGGCAGTTCCTCAAGGGGAAGAAGGTCACCGGCGAGCCCAGAGGCTACCTGCACCTCATGGCTAAAAAGCCGGAGGACGTCCCGGAGGAGCTTAAGGCAAGGATAGAGGAGGAAAGATCTGAGCGCACTGCGATGCCGGAGTTAGACGTCGCCGCGCGCGTGAGCACATTTGACGAGGTGGAGGTGGGCTTCACCGCGGAACAGGCCGCGGCCGAGGCTTCGCGTTGCCTCTCCTGCGGCTGCCGCTCCTACGAATCCTGCACGCTCAGAAAGCTCGCCGTCGAATACGGGGCGGAGCCGGAGCGCTTCGCGGGCGCTAAGAGGAAGTTTTACGTGGACGAGAGTCATGCCAAGATCCGCTACGAGTCGCACAAGTGCATCATGTGCGGATCCTGCGTGCGGGTCTGCTCCGAGGTAAAAAAACTCGATGCGCTGGGTTTCGTCGGGCGCGGCTTTCCGTCCACGGTGAAGCCCGGCTTCGAGAAGCCATGGAAGCTTTCCACGTGCGACTCCTGCCTCAAGTGCGTGCCCATGTGCCCCACGGGTGCGATATCGCTCAAGGTTTCGCCGGCCGACGAGGTGATGGCGAAGCGTCTGCATGGTGCTGACGCCTCCAAGGTGGTCGCTGAATAAGGGTAAACGCGCTATGAAGTTCCCCGGATGGTTTGACCTGGCAGATCTCGTCGATGTAGCTATCGTATCGGTTCTCTTCTATGCCGGCCTCGTCTGGTTCAAGAAGACGAAGGCGTTTCTCGTCGTAGTAGGCATAGTCATCCTGGGCGTCGTATACGCGCTGGGGCGCTACCTCAATCTCTTTCTCACTACATCTATACTACAGAGCTTCTTCACGGTCTTCCTCATAGCGATAATAGTCATATTTCAGGAGGAGCTCAGGCAGTTCTTCGAGAGGGTTGCGCTCTGGGGTCTGGGGAGGAGGCCGAAGGCCGAGGCCCCGAGGCTCGTCGAGGTCCTTGTGCGCACCGCGGGTGATCTGGCGCGGGCCAGGATCGGTGCGCTCGTCATCCTGGCGGGACGGGATCCCATCGAGAGGCACACGGAGGGCGGGACGGATCTCGCCGGGCTGCCCAGCGAGCCGCTTCTCAAGAGCATATTCGACGCACACACACCCGGCCACGACGGCGCCGCGATAATAAGGGACGGTCGCATCGAGCGCTTCGCCGTCTATCTACCGCTCTCGAAGGATCTCGAGAAGACGGCCGGGCGTGGTACCCGCCACGCCGCGGCGCTGGGGCTTTCGGAGCGCTGCGACTCGTTGGCGATAGTGGTTTCAGAGGAGCGCGGCGAGGTGTCGGTAGCGCGCGACGGAGAGCTGAAAACGCTTTCCGATATTTCCGAGCTCGGGCCGGTGATATCCGACTATCTGGACGAGAGGTTCCCGCCCCGAAAAAGGAGGCGCGCCCGCCTGGTCACCCACAACCTGCGCGAGAAGATAATAGCAGCGGTTCTGGCGCTGGGTCTCTGGGGGGTCTTCGCCTCCACCTCCGGCGTGGTTCAGCGGGACTTCATGGTCCCAATCGAGTACAGCAACATGCCTGCGGAACTCGCCATAGGGAGGGTTCATCCGAGGGAGTTGACCGTGACGCTTATGGGCGACGAACGCGCGTTCAGAATATTCTCCCCGGAGGACTTGAAGGTGACGGTCGATCTTTCCATGGTGCGGGAGGGGCGTCAGCGCATATCCATAAAGAAGGGCGCGATCTCAAGGGTGCCCCGGAATTTCAGGGTCGACAGCGTGCGGCCTTCGGAGATCGACATCACGCTCAAGCGAGATGATCGCTGATAAACGGTTTTTTGGCCGGGCCGGCAAGGTTTCGAGCGGGCTTGCCGGGAAGCACCTTAAGTGATAGCTGTTAAACCACATACATTCGGAGGCGCTATGAGACGCACGTTCGATCACATCCTTCTGCTCGGCCGACCGGCTGCCGGAAAGTCCGAGTTCATAGATTTCATGAAGAAGACTCCGGACGAA
>DAONII010000327.1:0-2042 GCA_035405085.1 bacterium
CCGAAAGGAGGGCCATCATATGATGAAGTGCCGGCGAGTGTGTGCGCGAGCCGGCTATTCCCATCCGAGCCATTTTTTTCGGCATGCAATAAAGCCGCTTGATAGAATCTCAGTCATGGGCTAGTTCAACCGGGAGACGAGGCAGGAGCACGGGTCGCAAGACGAAAACAATCGGGAGAGCACATGGAAGAAAACAATATCGAACCCCGGGAGATTGGCCTGCGGGCAGCGCTGAAAAAGACATGGCAGGAGACGCGCGAGACCTTCGTCGGCGTGATCAAAGCGCCGCGCGCACTGTGGGGCTTAAACCTCGCGGACGTCATTACCGTGGGCCTCACATACTTCGGCCTGCTCACGGTGCTCGGAAAGTTCTGCTCCGAGAACGTGGGGCTCTCGGACCTGCACGCGGGCTGGGTCTACAGCTTCCTGACCGGCGGCTTCACCTTCGCGATGCTCTTTTTGGGAGGTGTCTGCGATAGGATAGGCGTCAGGAGGGCGCTCTTCATATCGATGCTCCTCATCGCCGTGGGGTTCGTGATACTCGCGCTGGCCGGCACGCTCAAGCTCGGCATCGGCCTCGGCTCGCCCATGTTCTACCTGACCCTGACCGCCATATTCATAATGGTCGTCGGCAACGGAATGCTCCAGCCCACGGTCTACGCGGGCGTAAAGCAGTTCACCGACGAGAAGACATCCGCGGTCGGCTACGCGATGATATACGGCCTCATGAACCTCGGCGCGTTTTTGGCGGGCCTCCTGTCCCCCTTCGTGCGACACCGCTCGGAGGCGGCGCTCCCGCCGAACGGGATAGCCGGAGTGTACTGGGTCTATGCGGCCATGTCGTTCGTGGTCCTCTTCGCCGTCATGGCGATCCTCACGAAGAGAACGGTGGTAAAGAGCACCCTCACACAGATAACCGAGACGAAGGAGGAGCGCGACGCAAAGGACAAGGTGCCGATGCTCTCCACCGTCATCTGGGGGCTGGCCGCGCTGGCCTGCCTGGCGTTGCGCTTCAAGACGGAGAGCAACTACTGGTACATACCCCTGGCTGCATTCGGCATCGCGGGTTTAATGGACTTCCTGAAAAAGCGCCCCGACCACCCCTTCAGGGACGGCAAATTTGTCTTCTTCATCTTCATCCTGATACCGGTGCAGACGCTCTTCGCCCACCAGTGGCTTACGATACCGTACTACATCGACCGCGCCTTCGCCGGCACGGCGATCGGCAACAATTTCGAGTTCTTCTCGAACATAAACCCGATACTGATCTTCTTCCTCTGCCCGATGGTCGCGGTCCTCACCGCACGCGCGAACATCTACAGGATGATGGTGATAGGCACTCTCGTCATGGCGCTGCCCACATTCTTTTTGGCCGCGGCGCCCAGCCCCGCGCTTCTCATGTCCTACATCGTATTCATGACCATAGGCGAAGCTATGTGGCAGCCCAGGTTCCTGCAGTTCGTCGCCGAGATAGCGCCGAAGGGGAAGACCGGCATATACATGGGCGTGGGTCAGTTCCCGTGGTTTCTGACGAAGGTCATCACCGGGCTCTACTCGGGGTGGTTTCTGGCCAGGTACTGCCCGAAGCCGGAGCTGGGTTTGCCCATGGACACGCAGACGATGTGGTTCATCTACGGCCTGATCGCGATGGTGACCCCGGTGACCCTCATCCTCGCGGGTAAGTGGATAAGCGCCGGGATACACGGAATGGCTGCGGGGAAGGCCGCGGGAAACGCCTGCGCCGGCGCAAACGAATAGCTCGGGGAAACGGCCCCATTACATCACGGGCATAAAGGACGGGGCCCCTGGGCCTATGGGTATGCCTATGCCCACCCACGAGACGAGGAAAATCGTCCATACGATCACGAAGATCACCGTGTACGGGAGCATCGTGGCCACGATAGTTCCTATCCCCGCATCCGGATCGTAGCGCTCCATGAACGCGACGATCAACGCGAAGTAGGACATCATAGGCGTTATGATGTTAGAGACGCTGTCCCCTATCCTGTACGAGAGCTGCGTCAACTCCGGCGATATCCCCA
>DAONII010000328.1:0-2012 GCA_035405085.1 bacterium
CGGCTGGATACGAAAAAGGGCAAGCCGATCAGCGTCATGTTCCCATACTCGGACTCGCTCACCCTATTCTCGGATTGGTACGCCCAGCTCTGGGCGGAGAGCCTGGGCAAGGGCGGAAAAGGACAGACCCCGGTGAAGGCACTCGGTGCGACCGACCAGCACTCTCAGGTCCAGCTCTATATGGAGGGCCCGGCGGACAAGGTCTTAACGTTCATAGGAGTCGACGAATTTCGCATCCCCTCCTCCGAGACGAGGATCGAGGAGGTAACCGAGTCGTTCGGGTATCTCAAGGGCCACGATCTCGGCTCGATAATTCGCGCCGAGCAGATGGCCACCGCACAGGCCCTCGCCAAGGCC
Organism: bacterium; assembly: GCA_035405085.1. Lineage (GTDB taxonomy): Bacteria > UBA10199 > UBA10199 > 2-02-FULL-44-16 > JAAZCA01 > DAONII01. Next base: position 358 of record DAONII010000328.1, read on the forward strand.
GGGCGGCCGAACCTGACCGTCTCACTCCCGAGGGTCGATGCCCACCACATGGGCGAGCTCTTCATGGCCTATGAGATAGCGACCGCGCTGGCGGGGGCGCTCTACGACATAAATCCGTTCGACCAGCCCGGGGTGGAGCTGGGAAAGGTGCTGACGAGGGAGATGCTGACAAAGGCGTGACAGGGAACAGGGAACGGAAAAACAAACCCCCTTGGGATTTCCAAGGGGGTTTTTTCTGGTCACTGGTCACCGGTTGCAGGTCACATTTCAAGCTCTCCCTCCATCACCGCTATCACCTTCGCACCCGAAAGGAACTGGTCGAAGAGCTCGTTACCTGAAGGGTTCTGTGGCAGCGAGGTCTCGAGCCTCATCGTTATCTCGCCCTGGCTGTACGGCTTGATCGTAGTTATCTCAAGGCCGGGCACCTCGAAATCGACGAGCGCAGACATGCCGCTTCTCACCTGGTCGAACGTCAACTCACCCAGTGCCACGCGTATGCGGAAGACCACGTCTGTCAGCGAAAGCCGGGAACCGTCGAAGGAACCCTGCGCCTCGGCACCCTGCCCACCGCTTATCACAAGCGTCGCGGTAACCCCCGAAGGCAGCTGCGCGATCTCCTCGCTCCTCAGATAGTAGATAACGAGCGGGAAATCGTCCATCCTGAGAAACGCCGATCCACCCGAAACCGAAAAGCGTATCGGCCCGGCCATCTCGAGGGGCTTGGGGCCCCCGGGCGCAAGCGTAGGCAGATCGAGCGCAAAGCCGCCCGTAAAACATGCGGTCCCGCCTCCGGGGATGCATGTAGAACCCGCACCGCCGGCCTCCTCCTCGCCGTTGGGGCCCGGCTCAGCGAAGCCGACCACCTGCACATAGTATATGCCCTCGTTGGGATGATCGTAGACCGCCTGAATTATCGCACGATGTATCGCAGGCCCCGCCGCCTCCTCCTTCTGTCTCTCGTATTCCTCCTCGTCTATCGGTATCCAGCGCCTTGGCTGTCCGGTTATCCAACCGCCCCAGTCGGCCTGCGTCGTCTCCAGATTTACGGGCGAATATGTGACCGTGACGGATAGTATTCCGCCGGGCGGAACCACCACATCGTTGGGGGAGACCTCCTTGTCGCCGACCCTCACGCCCTCGATCCTGAAATGCCCCTCGGAATTCGAGCCGCGGTCGAAAGCCACCGCCAGCAGATGCTGCTCGGGCGTTTCCGAAGGGTTCGCAAGGGCTATCGTCCTTGATATGTCCTCGGTTATGCGGGCGCGCCCGAACTCCTCGACAGTCCAGTCGCAGAAGCTGTCCCCGCTTCCGGCGCAACCGTGGAGAAGCGCTAACGCCAGCACGACAGCAGTATGAATGGCCTTTTTGATCATGGTGTATGCCCGTATCTCACGCCGATGCAAACGCGTCCATACGCGGGGCGTCGGCGTGGTGCATCCTTATCGGCGCGGTGCGTAAATTGTTGCGGGAAATTTCAAAGGGGGGAGGGATCGGCCTTCGAACATTTAATTCTTTTATATCAATGATTTGGGGCGCCACGGGAGATTCCGATTATATTCGAACCCTTTCGTCCAAAGCGAAAGAGCGGGCTCTTGAAATCCGCCAGCAGAACCTGGAAATAGGCGTCCTCGTAGAACATCCCGAGATCCCTCGCC
>DAONII010000329.1:0-2007 GCA_035405085.1 bacterium
CCTCTTTCACATACTGAACATCGCAGGAGTTATGATTATCCCCGCCTGAGCGAACCACCCGACTCCAAGGCGGCTCGTGACCTCCGTGGATGTGCGGTCCGCGAAGTGAAGCTTCCGGTAAGGGTTCACGCCGCCCCAGACCTCTATCTCGAGCCCCTCGGTAACGATGAAGCGCGCGCCGCCGCCGGCGCGCGTGTCGATGAGCTTAGCGAAGTGCTCCGGCATCGCAGCGTCGCCCTTTAGGTCCCATACGAAGCCCTCGAACTCCCCCTGAAGGAAGAGCTTCATGAACGAGGCGACCTTGAAGTCGGCCCTTACGTAGGAGGGCAGGACCGATTCGAAGGAGAAGAAGGAGCCCTCGGGGCGGATTACGAACCCGAGCATCGGGTAGGGCATGTAGGTCCAGAACTCCTTGCTGCCGGCTATGCCAAAGAGGAGGGCCGCGGAGTCCGAGAAGGCCCAACCGGCCATTATAAATCCGGGGAACTGCCAGTCGTGGCGCCCCATCTTCTTCAAGTCCGACGCCACGGTCGGTGTCACGTTCACGTCGAGAATCCAGTCTTCGCCGAACGTGAACATCGCGTCGAGGGAGAGCGATATCGTATAGAGGTTGACCGTGTTGCGGTTCAAGTAATCGGTTACGTCGTGCAGGCGGAAGTGGTGCAGGTCGAAGGAGGCCCCGGGCGCGAAGACGAACGAGTCGCAAAGCGGTATCGGCGCCATTCCGCGCACTCGCACGTCATGGTAGGAGAGCTTTCCGGGGGGGCTCTCCTTGACGGAGGAGCGCCCGTCATAGAGGTACTGAACGGATACGAGACCTGCGCGCTCGGGGAGGAGCCTCCATATTCGCTTTTCGAAAGATGACTGGGCGGGTGCGGTTGCGGCGGTCAAAAGTATCGCGGAAACCGAAAGGAAAGCTGCAAGGCTTTTCATCCGTCCCCCTTTTGTGTGGATTTTCCCGTGGAGTATGACATTGAAGCGTTTATGTAAAGCGAACCGGACGGTTAACGGAAAGGCATATTTCATATGAATTACAGGGCGGTAATCTTCGATCTAGACGGCACGCTCCTCGACACATTGGACGACATAGCGGATGCGGCCAACGGCGTCCTCTCCTCGATGGGATTTTCGACCCATTCGAACGAGGAGTACAAGACCTTCATCGGCGAGGGCATGGTCTCGCTCGCGAAACAGGCGCTTCCCCAGGAGGCCAGGGACGACGCTACGGTTGCGGCGTGGGTGTCGCGTGTGAAGGAGGCATTTCGCAAAAGCTGGCCTTCAAAGACCAGGCCCTACGACGGGATCCCCGAGCTCCTCGATTCGCTCGCGGCGCGAGAAATCAAAATAGCGATTTTTTCGAACCGTCCCGACGACCTCACGAAGCTCATGGCAGGGTCGATGCTCGCGCGGTGGGAGTTCTCGTCTATCCACGGGGCGAGAGACGGCAATCCGTTTAAGCCGGATCCTTCCGTGGCGCTGAAGATAGCTAGGGACTTGGGGTTAAAGCCGGCCAGCTGCCTCTTCCTCGGCGACTCGAACGTCGATATGCAGGCCTCCACGGCGGCGGGGATGTGCCCGGTCGGGGCGCTCTGGGGCTTCCGAACAGGGGAGGAATTGCTCGCCCACGGTGCGAAAAAGCTCGTCGCGCATCCCGGCGAGTTGCTGGAACTCCTGTAAATTTTCTTGAACTCCGCGTTGTGTCGGGAAGGGCTATGCGGTCCCTGGCCTTCGCCTGCGACCCTCTCTGCGAACTCGCGGGCCGCGGACCCTCCTCATTCAAACAAAGGGACGCTTCAGCAGAAGCGTCCCAATTGTTATGCTGAGGTCTCCACATCCCGCTCGTCGCGAGGGGTGCCCTCAATCATATTCTAAAGGTTGGGCCTTGCCCCGCCGGCTCCCGGCACGGTCCCGCATAGCCCTTCCCGACACAGCACCACGCGTCGTTCAGTTTACTTATCCGAAGTGAGGTTGCCGTCAGCGCTGTTTTGGAGATTTGAAAAACACTGC
>DAONII010000330.1:0-1992 GCA_035405085.1 bacterium
GCCTCGGGCCTGTTCACGAGCCAGCCCGCGGTGGCCACGCAGCCGGAGGCTATGGCCCCGAGGGCGATGAACGTTCGGAATACATGGGAACTTCTTTGCCGGGTCATTTCGGTACCCGTGAGGGGCTTACCTCGTCATCCGATGCATATATCCGCCGCTTTTTCAGGGCGCCTATGAGCCTTTCAATCAGGTCGTCGAAGCCGCCGTTGGACATCACGAGCACGACGTCGCCGGCCGAAACTCCCCTTATTACGAATTCCACTATGTTGCCGGTGTCTGGGATGTAATGGGCGTCGACACCGCTGCGCATTATGGAGTCCGCCACCTCGGCCGAGTCGAACCTCTCGCCCTTCGCTATGGCTTCGGCACGGTAAGGCCCGGCAACCACGACGCGGTCCGCCGTGGATAGCGCGGAGGCGAAATCCTTCTGGAAGAAATTTCTCCTGGCCGTGTTGGACCTCGGTTCGAAGATGGCCCATACGCGCCTGTCCGGGAATCTCTCTCTCATCGATGCTATCGTCTTGGCCACGGCGGTCGGGTGGTGAGCGAAGTCGTCTATCACGGCCACGCCCTTTATGTCGGCCACCAGCTCCTGGCGTCTTTTCACACCCTCGAAGAGCGGAAGGCCCGCGGAGATCCTGGACGGGTCGATTCCCGATTCGACGAGCATGGCGATTATGCCGACGGCGTTGGACAGGTTGTGCTCGCCCCACATCGGCAGCCGGAATTCGGCGCCGGCCCGGTCGAGAAAGAACGATGTGCCCGATTCAGAGGCACCGACTCTTTCAGGCCTCCATTCCCCTCCCTCGATGCCGTAGGTCGCCACCCTGCAGCGGGCGAGCTTTGCCACCTTCATGACCTCGGGATCGTCGGCGTTCGCTACCAGCAGGCCGTCGGGCGGCATGATGCCTGCGAGGAGCCGGAAGGATTTTCTTATCGACTCGAGGTCGCCGTAGATGTCGGCGTGGTCGAATTCGATCGATGTGATTATGCACGCCTGAGGGCGGTAGTGGAGAAACTTCGGACCCTTGTCGAAAAACGCGGTGTCGTATTCGTCACCCTCGACCACGAAGAAGGGACCGCTGCCTGTCCTGAAGCCCCTTTTGAAGTTCTGGCCCACCCCGCCGATCAAAAAGCCCGGCTCCTCTCCGGCGAAGTCCAGAAGCCAGGCCGCCAGCGTGGATGCTGTGGTCTTGCCGTGTGTGCCGGATATGACCATCGGGGTGCGCTTTTCGAGGAACAGATCCGAGAGCGCCTGCGGCATGGACTTGTAGGGGATGCCCGACCTCAGCGCCTCCTGCGCCTCGGGGTTGTCGCGCCTTATCACGTTTCCCACGACTATCAGTTCCGGTTTTGCGCGCAGGATGTTGCCGGCGCTGTAACCCTCGAAGGGCTCGACGCCGATCTGGGCCAGCATGTCGCTCATCGGGGGATAGAGCTTAAGGTCGGTGCCCGTCACCTCGTGGCCGGCCTCCAAAAGCAGGCCCGCGAGCGAGCCCATCCCCGTCCCGCCGATGCCCAATAAATGAATGCGCATGAAAAACCGTGACTCGCTGCCCGTAACCAGTGACCCGCCTTTCGACGAGTTACGAGTGACGAGTTACGAGTTACGAGTGACGGACTATCGCCCGATGATGTATTTGTGCGGGTCCACCTCTTCGCGAAGTATCCGCAACGCCTCCGCCGACGGCGGCTCGGTCTCATGCAGCTTTTCGCTGACCAGCAGATCGAAGTCGGTGTTCCCCCTCACCTCATCTATGGTTGCTCCGGGGGAGAGCGACTCGATCTGCATGCGGCGCTCCGGGTTATCGAAGCCCATCACCGCCAGATTCGTGACTATCTTGTACGGCCCGGAACCCGGCGGCAGCCCCGCCGCCTCGCGGGAGTCCCCGCCGGAGAGCCAACCGGGCGAAGTCACGAAGTCCACCTCTTTTACGAAGCGGCGCTTTTCGTGTGGAGTTATGACCATCACGCGCCAGCAGTTCGTTGCAA
>DAONII010000331.1:0-1991 GCA_035405085.1 bacterium
TACTACGAGGAGGCGCTCGCAAGGCAGGGCAAAAAATTGCCGCCTGCGCCCGTCTCCGAGGGAGGGGTAAAGAAGTCGGAGGATGCCGCGAAAAAGGGTGACGAGGGACTACCTTCGCAGGAAACCGAAACCGAAAAACCGCGGAAGAGGAAGCCCAAACACCACGGCGGACGTTAGTTCGGAATTTCAGACAACCGACATGCGCAGTCTTGCGAGCACCACGCGCATCGCCTCGAAGGCCTGGGGGTTGCGCGTCCTCAGGCAGTGAAGGATGAGCGTGGCCACCCAGGGACAGCGCCTCCTGAGCAGATCCACCTTTCTCTCCAGCTCGTCGAAACGGATAGGCTTCATCTCCCCCTCCTTCCGTTTGTGCTGATATATTTCTAATATATTAGAAAATATATGTCAACATCCCATTTGACAACAAAAAGATTATATTTTATTCTCGCCGCTGAAGGGGGGGTAATGGCGCCGATAATAGAGAAGAAGCCGAAGCCGGACGCCCGCTCGCGCAAGGGGAGCTTCGCGTTCTATCTCTCGAAGGGGTTGGTCGACGATATCTCGCGCGTATCGAAGGAGACCGGGCGCTCCAAGAGCGAGGTGCTCGAACTCTTGGCGAAGGCCGGGTTAGAGCTGCACGAGAAGGAGATGGTGCGCTAGTCTACCGCTTTGACGGCATCTCCGCCGCCTCCGGGTTTTTCTCGATGAACTCCACGAACTTTTCCACGATCGCAGGATCCCAGTAGCCCTTCTCGGTCTCCTCGCGCAGGGTGCGTATGGTCTCCTCGAGCGAGAAGGCGCGCTTGTAGGGGCGTTCGGTGGACATCGCGTCGAAGGCGTCGAGTATCTGGAAGACCCGCGCGAGGTAGGGGATGGAGTCGGCCATGAGCCCGTCGGGGTAGCCGGTGCCGTTCCACTTCTCGTGGTGGTAGCGGATGATAGGGCAGACGTCGGAGAGCGATTTCAGCGGGTGGCAGATCTCCTCGCCGACTATCGGATGCCCGCGCATGATCTCCCACTCGTCCTCGGAGAGCTTCGCGGGCTTGAGAAGTATGGCGTCGGGAATGCCGATCTTGCCGACGTCGTGGAGGATAGAAGCGCGCTCGAGCGTGCGGACGTCCTTCTCCTCGAGGCCAAGGTATTTTCCGAACGCCTGCGAGAGGCGGATCAGGCGGTCGCAGTGGTCGCCGGTGGTGGTGTCCTTCGCCTCGACCGCGCGCGCGAGCGAGAGCACCACAGCCTCGGCGTGGTCGAGCTGGTCGTTCAAGCGCTTGACCTGGCCAAGGGCGTGGACGCGGGCGATGAGCTCTAGCCGGTCGATAGGCTTGGAGATGAAATCGTCGCAGCCGGCCTGGATCCCCTTTATGCGGTCCTCGCGCTCCTGGAGCGCGGTGACGATGACGATGGGCACGAGCCTCGTCGTCTCGCTCCCTTTCAGCTTGCGGCAGACCTCGAAGCCGTCCATCCCGGGCATCATCACGTCGAGAAGTATGACGTCAGGGAGGCGATTCCAGACCTTGTCGATCGCCTGCTGGCCCGAGGTGGCGGTCTCCACGGTGCAGCTGTGGGGCTTGAGCATCTTCTCGATGACGAGCAGGTTCGTGGTGTCGTCGTCGACCGCCAGGACGTGAAGCGGGTGGTCGAATTTGGGGAGGTTTAGGTTTTCCATGTGATACCTCTAGATGATAGGGGAGGCGGCGTCAACGGCAGAGAGCGCCGCAGGTTATTTGTCGGCTATGAACACGAGGCCACATTCGGGGCACTCCTTGTTCTCGGTCGAGAACCTGGCGCCGCAGGCGGGGCAGACGGCGGTCTCCTTCTTGGGGTCGAAGACCTGGGAGACCTGGTCCGGATTGAAATCGAGGCCCTCGAGGAGCTTCATCCGCTCCTCGGCCAGCACCTCCTGAACCTTCGGGATATCATGGGATTTTGCCCAGACCTCCACCGTCACTTGGCAGCCGCTGGTGCAGGTCTGCTTGTTGTGCCCGAGT
>DAONII010000332.1:0-1987 GCA_035405085.1 bacterium
CGGTCCAGGAACTCGACGATATCGTTTGGGCTCAGTCGCGCGATCGCGGATTTGATGAAGTGCGGGTTTTCGGAGAGGTAGTCGGATGCCTGCACTCTTCGGTTCGTGAAGTTGCAGCGCCCCTTGCCGGATGCCAGTATCTTCCGCCCGGGGCGGCTCTCGTGGTCTATCACGACGACGGAGCGCCCGCGGCCGGCGGCTCTCATCGCGCAGAAGAGCCCGGCGGCCCCCGCGCCGATTATGACCGCGTCGTGTTGTGAGCAGCCCGGCATCGGTGCACCATACGATGCGGCGGGCGGAAGGGTCAACAGAGACCGTATGCGCCCCGGGTCAATGTGCTTGATTTGGCCGGCCCATCCGGTTATTGAAAACGTGATGAAATCAGTCGGCAAAGATATCCCCCGGTTCGACGGCGTGGACAAGGTGACCGGCAGGGCCCTCTATGTAGACGATATCTCGCTTCCCGACATGTGGTACGGCGCGATAGTTCGCTCGAATGTGCCCCACGGCCGCGTGAAGAAGGTCGAGCTGGACCCATCCTTCGACTGGAGCACCGTCGTCACCGCGGGCGCCTCCGACATCCCCGGCAAAAACTGTGTTTCGATAATAGAGGAGGATTTGCCCTTGATAGCCACCGACGCGATACTGCACGTCGGCGAGGCGCTCCTTCTCATAGCGGCGCCGACCCGCGAACTCGCGGAGGAGGCCAGACGAAAGGTCAGGGTCGAAATCGAGGAGTGGGAACCCATCCTCACCGTCGAGGATTCCAGGCGTGCCGACATAAAGATACGCGGGGATGACAACGTCATATCGCGCTATTCAATCGACAAGGGGGACCCGGCGAAGGGTTTCGCCGAGGCGGAGCGCGTCGTGGAGGGCGTCTACACGGTCGGCCACCAGGAGCACATGTACATCGAGCCGAACGGAATGATAGCGTCTCCAAGGGAAGACGGCGGCTTCTCGATCGTGGGCTCGATGCAGTGCCCGTACTACATTTCGAAGGCGATGTCTGTTCTCATGGGGATGCCCGAGGAGCGCTTCGCCATAAGGCAGGCGACTGTAGGCGGCGCCTTCGGCGGGAAGGAGGACTACCCCTCCATCCTCGCCGGTTACTGCGCGGTGCTCTGCAGGAAGTGCAAGCGGCCCGTGAAGATCGCCTACGAGCGCGTGGAGGATACCGAGGTTACCACGAAGCGCCACCCCGCCGTCGTGCGCCACCGCACCGGGGTCAAAGGGGACGGCACCATCACCGCGATGGAGATCGGCATAGAGATGGACGCCGGCGCTTACGTCACGCTCACGCCGGTCGTCCTCTCGCGCGGGATACTGCACAGCGCAGGCGCCTACCGCTGCGCGAACGTCTTTGCGCGCGCGGTCGCATACGCGACGAACACCGTGCCCAACGGCGCTTTCCGCGGCTTCGGCGCGCCCCAGACGATCTTTCCGGTCGAGGCCCATATGGAGCGGGTGGCGGCGGAGCTGGGCATGTCGCCGCTGGAATTCAGGCGCAAAAACTGCCTGCGCAAGGGGGACGAAACCGCCACCGGTCAGGTGCTGCGCGAGAGCGTGGGCGGGCCCGCCTGCCTCGAGGAGGCGGCAAGGCGTTCGGGGTTCGAGGAAAAGCGCGCCGAATTCGCGAATATGAACGAGGGCGCCAGGTTCAGACGCGGCATAGGCCTTTCGCTCTTCATGCACGGCGCGGGGTTCACGGGCTCTGGGGAGGCCAGGCTCAAAGGGGAGGCCGGGCTTCGCCTGGACGGGGACGGCAGGATAACGATTCTCACCGCCTGCACCGATATGGGGCAGGGGGCACACACGGTGCTCCCGCAGATAGCGGCCGACCACCTCGGCCTCGACATCTCCTGCATAGGAATCGAAACGCCCGACACGTCGATCGTGCCGGACTCGGGCCCCACCGTCGCCTCCCGAACGACGATGATAATGGGCGTCGTACTCGAAAAATGCGCGAAGTCCCTGAAGGGGAAAC
>DAONII010000333.1:0-1983 GCA_035405085.1 bacterium
GAGCTTCGCCATCCTCTCCGGATGGAGAGCGCCGCATTCCACGTTTATGTTGCTGCCGTTCGGCGACACGGCTGTGGAGACCACTTCAGCTCCAAGCTCCCCGAAGACGGTCGGCGATATCCTGTAACTGGCGCCGTTCGCGCAATCCACGACGACGCGCAGCCCCTCGAGAGTCAGATGCTGCGGAAACGTTCCCTTCAGATACTGGATGTAGCGCCCCCCCGCATCGTCGATCCTAAACGCCTTACCCATCCCCTCCGGTCCGGGCATGAGCGAATCGAGCTTCCCCTCCTCGAATATCATCGCCTCGATCTTTCTCTCGGTCTCGTCCGGGAGCTTGTAACCCTTGTTGTCGAAGAATTTGATGCCGTTGTACTCGACGGGGTTGTGAGAAGCGGAAACCATGACGCCGGCCTGAGCGCGCATGCTGTGAGCTATGAAGGCTATTCCCGGCGAAGGGAGCGGGCCGACGAGCATCGCGTCCATGCCCATCGAGCAGATGCCTGAGACCAATGCCGACTCTATGACGTATCCGGAGAGCCGGGTGTCCTTGCCGACGACTATTCGGCCAAGCCCGGGCGCATCCCGATAACAGGCGGCTATGGCGCGCCCCAGGTCGAGCGCGGTGGCCGCATCCATAGGTCGGCTGTTCGCGATCCCGCGAACGCCATCAGTGCCGAATAGCTTTCTTCCGTTATTATGCATGCGAAACCCGCGGGCTAGATCGACTCGAGGCGCTCGACGACCCTCTCTATGACCCACTTCGGCGTCGAAGCGCCTGCGGTAACCCCTATCGAGCCGAACCTCCCGAAATCTTCGGGATCTATCTCCTCATCGGTCTCGATGAGAAAGGTCGGGGCACCGATGGCCCTCGATATCTCGGCCAAACGGTTCGTGTTGGAGCTGTTGCGACCGCCGACCACGACCATAGCGTCTACCTCGCCGGCGAGCTCTCGGACCTCCTGCTGGCGCATGTCGGTGGAGCGGCAGATGGTATCGAAGACGATGCAGTCCGGATAACGCATCTTGAGCAGGGCCACGAGTGAATCGAACTTCTCGCGCTGCTGCGTGCTCTGGGATACTACGCAGACCCGCTTTATATCGGAGGGAAGGGCCGCGACCTCGTCCGGCGAATTGACGCACGCTCCGCTTTTCTCGGCGAAGCCCAGAAGGGCCATCACCTCCGGGTGTTCGCGGTGACCGATTATGACGATATAATAGCCGAGCCTCAGGTGTTTTCGTACGGTGCCCTGTATTATACCGACGTCGGGGCAGGTCGCATCGCAGAGGTTCGCTCCGCTCTCCTCGAGCCTCTTGCGATCAGCCGGAGGAACCCCGTGGGTGCGTATGACGACGGTGCCGGCAAGGCTCTCCGGTATGCTGTCGAGCACGGCTATGCCCTGTTGCTCGAGCATGTTGACGGCCTGCGGATTGTGGATGAGGGGCCCGTAGGTGTAGACGGGGCGACGCTCAGGGTGGTTGCTCGCTATGTCGAGCACCTTGTTGAAGGCGCGCTGCACCCCCCAGCAGAAGCCGGCGGACTTCGCCACGATGATTTTGCGCTTGGTGGTCATCGTTCCTCCCCGGCGGCCGCATCCTTCCTCACACCGCGCGCGATGTTGTCGAGAATGCCGTTGACGAACGCGCCGCTGTCGGCGGTCCCGAAGCGCTTAGCGATCTCGACCGCTTCGTTTATCGTCACCTTGACGGGAATGTCGGGGCGGCGGGTCAGCTCGTACGCTGCCAGCCGCAAAACGTTTTTGTCGACCGCTGCCATGCGCGTGATCTTCCAGTTGGTGGAGTGGGAGGAGAGCATCTCATCGATATCGGAGATGCTTCCAGCCACTCCGCGGAAGAGCTCGTCGGCGAATGAGCGCACCTCGGCATCGGCATCGTTGGTCTGCCAGAAACGCTCTATGACGTCACCGGCCCCCGACCTGCTCATGTCGAGCTGGTAGAGCATCTGGAGGGCGCATTCCCTTG
>DAONII010000334.1:0-1967 GCA_035405085.1 bacterium
AGCCCTCTCGACATCCTGCCAGGGGAAGGAGGACGGCTGGGACACCCGCTTCGTCATAGCGGACGCAGTACCTGTCTACGAGCGCCCCTCCCCAGACGCGAAGGCGGCGGGCGGACTCAAGTTCGGCTCGAAGATAAAGTGCAGCGACAGGGGCCTTAAAAATGTGGTCACCCGCGGTTGGCTGCACGTGAAAAGCGGCGACGTTCGCGGCTACATCAGAAACAGCGGGATCGCGGACGAAGCCCTATACCGGGAGATAGACGATCTCTTCAAGGCCGCGAAGGAGGCGCCCGTTCAGGCCTCGGGCGAGACGACGAGAAAGGCGGCGCTCCTTTTAAAGCCCGAAAACGGCGCGTTCGTTTTACAGCGCATGAGGAACCACGTGAGGGTGGAGATCCTCGAGCGAATCGTCGTCACCTCAGGCAAGAAGGGAAAGGAGAAAAAGCGCCTCTACTACAAGGTGCGCCTCGCGGACGGGCGGGCCGGCTTTCTGCGGAGCAGGCAGCTGCGGCTGACCCCGCCCGCGGAGCTAAACGTCTACACACAGGTGCGCACGCCGGTGTCGTGGTATGTCCTTGGGGAGAAAGAGGACCCGGAGACGAAAGCCCGCTGCAGCGAATATCTGGTCACCTACGAATCCGCAGGCTCCGACATAGAGACCGACTTCAACAGGATGGAGCTCTACACCTGCGACCCGAAAACCCGCAGATACGGAACCGCCCTTGCAAAGAGCGGCCTGCACGGAATCCTGCCTGTCGAGATCACAGACGCAAGCGACGGCGGAAGGACGATACGATTAAGGCAGCACCCGGGCGGGAACGCGGGCAAAATCCAGACGATCCGCTATTCCTACCCGGACCCGATAAAGCTTCTCGACGAGAAGACCGAAGAGGCGCCCGCAGAAAATCATTAGTTGAACAGGCAGAGATCCTCGTTTGCGTAGCGGGCGAAGTTTACGTGGGTGGCAGAGACGCACCCGCTGCCGCCGCAGCCACCTCTCAGGAAGACGAACTTCGCGCGCGGCGCCTGTGCGCGTCGAGGTGGGCGCTCTCCTTTTTCCATGTGAGCGCGACGAGGAAGGCGGCGACGAAGCAGCTGGCGATGCAGACGCCGTACATCGCAGCCCACCCGAAGTTTTCGGTCACGAACGCGAGCCCCACGCCGGAGATTATCGCGCCTATGTAGCCGAAGAGCCCCGAGAGCCCGCACGCGGCGGAGACAGACTCGCTGGCGGTTATGCGCGAGACCTGAACGCCGCCCACAAGGTTCTGCGGCCCGTCGACGAAGAAGCCTATGCAGCCCAGCAGAAAACAAGTGAGATAGAAGTTTTCCATGCCGGCGTAGAGGTAGAAGCCAAGGATGCTGGCCGCGAGAAGCAGCAGATAAATGATGTTAGTCGGCGTGCAACGGCCCCTGAAGAAGCGGTCCGATACGATCCCCGCCACTATCCCGCCCGGCATCCCGAAGAGCGGCATTATGGACCACATCATCGCGACCTTGACCTTGTCTATCCCCCTCACGTCGTACATGAACTTCGTCGCCCAATCGAGCGTGCCGAACCGCACGAGGTAGACGAAGATATAGGCGAAGCAGAGCGCCCAGATGTATGGGTTGCCGAAGACGTATTTTTTGAGGATCTGCAGGTGGCTTAGTCCCTTGTCGGCGACGACCGGCGGGACGTGGCCGTGATAGTCCTCTATCGTGGGCAGGCCTATTGAGACCGGCCTGTCGCGCAGGCGGTTCATGAGAAAAAGCGACGTGACGACGCCGATTATCCCGGGCACGTAGAACGCGCTCTTCCACCCCGCGTATTTCAGGAGAAACGCGACGAGAATTCCCACGAAGAAGGTGCCGGCGGTGTGCGAGGAGGACCATATCGTCCACTTCGTCGCCCTCTCCTCCGAGCTGAACCAGTGCACGAGCCCCCTGGCGACCGGCGGGAAGCCCATCGACTGGAAGGCCCCGTT
>DAONII010000335.1:0-1938 GCA_035405085.1 bacterium
TAACGGAAGCGTTCGGGCCGGGTTCCTTTACCGTCACCTTCCCCAGCCAGACCGGTTCGAGCGCGGTCGTGCTCTCCGAGGGCACGGTTCAGGGCATAACGAGATCCATCGAGGTGGGTCTCTCCAGGGGCGGGGGATCGCTCGCCTTCACAAAGGCCTTTCAGACGGAGGGGGACATAACCATGGAGGGTTCCACGTCAGGTGAAATAGAGGGCGACATCCTGGCTGGAGGCGACATAGATAACAGCAGCTCTGTTGTCGTAGACGGAGATGAAGAGTCTGGCAGCGTCGAGGCCGCGACGCCCGAACCGATATGGTCCTATTGGCAGTCGATTGCTACTACTACTATCTCCGGCAACTACAATTTCCCGTCGGGAACATACAGCGGGGTCTTCTATATAGATGGTAACGTCACTTTTTCGAAAAACGTGACCATCAACGGGACCGTTGTTTCGAGGGGTTCTGTGACGTTGTCGGGAAACGAGAACATAACTATCACAGCGGTTCCACCCAACCCTGCCATAATTGCAGAAGGTGCAGTCCTCTTTTCCGGCACATCGGATGTTACGATAAACGGATGGGTCATAACTCTTTCCACACTTACCATGACTGGCAATACCGGCGTCGAGTCAAACGGCGGCTTTATAGCAGCCGGTGACGTGACGTTTACCGGCAACAGCGACATCGATGTCTCGTTTGTGGCCCCCACCTCCGGTGGGGAGGAGGTCCCCGGCTTCATAGGCCTGGCGGGGAGCAGCCCTATACTGTTCGGGACCTGGAGAGAGGTTTATTGAATTTTACAGGCCTTCCCGTTCGATGAGGAATCCCGCATAACCGACGACGGAATCGTAATCCCCCGACACATCCCCGGAGGTGCTGTGCCCGACCAGCGAGGCCTTATTCGCGCCGAGTTTCTTCGAAGCGATGATGGCGACAGCAGTCGGCACCGCGCCGCACATCGATATCCGGTTCTCGCCGCATACCGAGAGAAGTCCCTCCGCGTCGAGTGAGAGCACCCTATCTATCGCAAGCCTGTCCTTTTCCAGAGTCTTCGTCTGGCTTTCGTAGTGGTTCATGTCGCTCGATGCTACTATGAGTATCTCTTCGCCCGCCTCGGAGATCACCTCAGCGATCGCCTCGCCGATTTTTTTGCAGGAGCCAACCGACAGGTGCGACAGGGCTATGGCGACGATGGAAATCTCAGGCTGCCTGGCCAACAGAAAGGGGAGCTCAACCTCGAGCGAGTGCTCCTTGAGATGTGCCGAAGAGTCGTCGGCGAGCTCCGGCGTTTTAGAGATGAGTTTGCGGGCGAGCTCCTCGTCCACCGAGACCACACCGGTCGGTATCTCCCACCCGCCGCCGGTCCACACCGAGGCCTCTCTGCCCATGCCGGTGTGGTTAGGGCAAAGGACTATGCAGCGTTTCGGGATCATCGCGGATGCGAATGTGGCTCCGGCGACCTTTCCGGAATAGACGTAGCCTGCGTGGGGTGCGACGACTGCCAGCGCCTTTCTGGGTGCGGCGTCCGTATTAAGGAGCCGGCGCAGATCCTTCTCGAGCGAAGATTTGGCGCCAGGGTAGAAGCTTCCTGCGACGACCGGTTTTCTGTTCATGGCCCGCCTCCCGCTACTGATTTCCTGAAAACCTTTCCATGGGATGTCTTCGCGCCGCCTCCTTCAGGCGGCGAAGGTTTTCTGCCCCGCTTTCCAGCTCCTTCTTCAGTTCCTCCGCGAAGGTACCCGAGCGGATCTCCTTTAAGATACCCCTCATCTCTTCGCGCGTTTTTTCCCCTGCGATTCTGGGGCCGCGGGTCAGCGCGCCGTATAGGGCTGTGTCGCTGATCCTGTCGCGCATGCCGGATATTCCGTGTTCGTCCATCACGGAGACTATCGCGCGCAGCTCCTTTAAACAGCAAAGATAAGCGATACGAGGATTTGC
>DAONII010000336.1:0-1925 GCA_035405085.1 bacterium
GCCCGACCATGCTGAAGCCCGGCAGGCCCCTGGAGAGGACATCGACCTCGACCTTTACGAGGCTGGCCTCTATTCCCGTGAGCGAGGCGGCGTAGACCTGGGCTAGCATGACGGTTTTGAGAGCAAGCGGCGTGCCAGAACACGATCTCGGCATTTCAGCGACTTGCGTGAGCCTTCACCGTGCAAGCTGCTGCAAAACGATGCAGCGGTGCTCGCGATGGGGCAGGGGGCCTGCGGGTTTTTTTGTCGTTGACCTGGTGCACGCGAGGTGGAAAGGGAGGGTCTCTTTCAGGACGGTTTCAATGCGCCGGGAGGTCTTTCGGTATGCCTTTTCATTCGGTGCCACTTTGGGCCTCGATTCCATTCGCGGCGATGCTGCTTTCGATCGCCGTGCTGCCGCTCGTCAGTTACGACTGGTGGGAAGGCCACTATCCGCACGTGACGATAGCTCTCGGTCTTACCACGATAACTGCATACATACTGATTTTTGATCACCCGGAGCGCCTTGTTCATACGGGCCTCGACTATTTCGCCTTCATGTCGCTCCTTGGATCGCTGTTCGTCGTCTCCGGAGGCATTCTCATAAGGATAGAGGGCGCAGTCACTCCGCTGACGAACACATCCCTGCTGCTCATAGGTGCGATCATATCGAATCTGTTCGGGACCACCGGCGCATCATTGCTGCTGATTCGGCCGTACCTGCACATAAACAGGCACCGGATGAAGCCTTATCTAGCAGTCTTCTTCATCTTCATAGTCTCGAATGTGGGAGGCTCGCTAACTCCCATCGGCGATCCGCCGTTGTTCCTCGGATACCTCAAGGGCGTGCCGTTCTTCTGGATAACCGGCAGGCTCTGGTACGTATGGCTTATGGCCGTGGGTCTCCTTCTGGCGGCCTTTCTCTTCTTCGACTTCAGAAACCACAAGGGTGAGAAGAAGACCCACGCCCACGGCTCCAGCCGCATCGTGGTCACCGGCTGGTACAACCTGGTTTTTCTTGGTTTGATAGTCTTGGCCGTCTTCAAGCCGACGCCGCTTCGGGAGCTCATGATGATTGGGGCCGCGGCCGCCTCGTATTTCCTGACGCCGAAATCCGTTCATCGCGGGCACGACTTCACCTTTCATCCGATAGTAGAGGTCGCCGTGCTCTTCTTCGGAATATTCGCTACGATGATGCCGGCGCTCGACTGGCTGGAGGCCAATGCACATGTGTTTGCCGCCGGCGCGCCGGGGGCTTTCTACTGGGCCACCGGGATACTCTCCTCGTTTCTGGATAACGCGCCGACGTATCTGTCCTTTCTGTACGCTCTCATGGGCCTCAAGAAGCTCGACGTCGCCGGGCTGCTTCTCCATGCGCCCCTCTTCGTGGTCGCCATATCGCTGGGCTCGGTCTTCTTCGGCGCAATGACGTACATCGGCAACGGGCCGAATTTCATGATAAAGGCGATAGCCCGCCGGGCCGGCGTGAGGATGCCCACCTTCTTCGGCTATATGCTCGGCTACTCCATCCCGATACTGCTGCCGATCCTCTTTGTCGTCTGGCTCATCTTCCTGATCTGAATTCCAACATTCCCTGAAACCGCTTTTGCTTGACACTTTATGACCTCTTAGAAAGAAGAGGGGGCCGCGCCCCCGTAGGGGCGCCACGGAGGTGATTGTGGACATAAGGCTTGATCGCCAGTGGCATGCCCTGGCCTGTGAGGATGCGGTGGCCGCCATGGGGTCCGATGCGTCAAAGGGCCTTTCGGGGGCCGAGGTCGAAAAGAGGAGGGAACTCTTCGGCCTGAACATCCTGACGCCCAGCAAGGGACACGGGCCTTTCGTGAGGTTCCTGCTCCAGTTCCACCAGCCGCTTCTGTACATATTGCTCGCCGCGTCTCTTGTGACGCTTTTGCTGGAGGAGTACGAGGACTCCGCGGTCATCT
>DAONII010000337.1:0-1923 GCA_035405085.1 bacterium
CGGACGGCACGCTCAGGGGGCGCATTCATCGGCTGCTCGAACTATCCCGAATGCCGCTACACCCGCCCTCTCTCCGGCGAGGTGCCCGGCGGCGATGCTGCGGGACCGGACGGAAAGCTCCTTGGACATGATGATGCAGGCGAGAAGGTTACGCTCCGCGCGGGCCCTTATGGCCTCTATGTCCAGCTCGGCGAGGTGACCGAGGAGAACAAAAAACCGAAGCGGTCATCCATTCCAAAAGGCATGGACCCTGAACGGATCGACCTTGAACGGGCTCTCGAACTTCTGTCCCTTCCGCGTCTCATCGGGATGCACCCCGAAGATGGGGAAAAGGTCGAAGCAGCCATCGGTCGCTTCGGACCTTATGTGAAGCACGGAAAGACCTATGCCAGCCTCAAGGACCCCGAGGAGGTTCTCACGATCGGCATGAACCGCGCTGTTGAACTCATCGCCCTGAAGGCCGCACGCGGCGGTGGACGAACGGCCGCAAAGCCTATCCGGGAACTTGGCGAACATCCGGATGGCGGCTCGATCGGCGTCTACGAGGGGCGCTACGGACCTTATGTGAAATGGGAGAAGGTCAACGCGACCCTGCCTGAAACCATCACGAAGGAAGATGTGACCCTAGAGCAAGCTATCGAGTTGATTGCTGCCAAGAAGCCGAAAAAGAAGACAGCGGCTAAGAAAACCCCGGTAAAAAGAGCTGCATCCCAAAAGGCCGCGAAAAAGAAAACAGCAGCGAAAAAGACTTCCGGTCAGGACCCGGACGACACCAAGACGGCCGCCGAATAAAACGTGCCCTGCTCTGCGAAATTCTCACAGGAAGCCAGGATAGAAATCCGTCAACATACGATTTTCAGCTTCAGGCATGTTGAGATAGCTATCCTCGCCCGGATCCCTTTTTTAAAGTGATGGGGTGCAGCATCACGCTTCCACTTAACCTTCTTCGCTTGCGAATGGCGTGACGGTTTCGATGGGCCATCGGTCTTGGTTGCGTAGCCCATATCCGGGCGCTCGGTGTTGCAAGTAGACGAGCCAGGCGGCGCGCCTGATGCTCTCGATCGTCAACTTGCAGGCCCCACAGAATATTGAAAGTTTTGCGAATTTTAATCAATCCAAAGTGCATCCTTCAAAAATAAGACATTATATCTTCAGGTTAATTAGTATTTATTAAGAAAATTTTATTAGTATTTAGATGCAAGTATTTTATTACGCTTAAAACCTGGGATCCAGATCTCAAAGAGGTTATCCTGGATAGAGCAAACAGGGTCGTTTGAAATTGTAGAGCATTTCCGTAAATATTGAGCATGCCGCGTCATTATCTTCCCTCCTTCCCTCTTCGCGTCGCTCGCGTACATGAAATCTGCGGTCCCGCAGCCTTTGCCTTTACCGCGATTACAGCCGCTTTGACGCGATGCACCTTTCTCTGGGTGCATGAAGCATGGCGTGCGGACAGACTGCATCCCGCAGGCTTCATTCCCTTTCTGACGCCATCGGATCTACTGCTTGTCCGCACTCGGAATCAAACCGACAGTCTGGCCGTAGCAGAAGAAGCCTTGAGAGATGGCACCCTGCCGTTCGTCGTGATCGAAATTACCCGGCCACTGAACCTGCGCGAAGGGCGCAGGCTTCAACTCGCAGCCAAGTCGGGGAGCACAACGGGATTGTGTATCATTCCAGAGGGGATGGGATCTAATGCAGCCGAGACGCGCTGGCGGGCCACGCCGATCTTCGATCCCGAGAAGGATGACTCGACTCTGATGCGATGGGAAATTATCAAGAACAAATCAGGAACACCCGGAGCCTGGAATGTTCGATGGAATCCGGAGACGCATCGTCTGCATGTGGTTTCCGCGCTTGGCAATCGAGCGGGCACTACGGATATGCCCAGTTGAAGGCCCTTTCGTACTCACGCTGAGAAAG
>DAONII010000338.1:0-1919 GCA_035405085.1 bacterium
GATTGTTTAACATAGCCAACTAATACGCTTAATTCCAAAACTACAAAGGCGATTTTATGATGAGCCCTTTTGTCAACGCACAATCGTAGCCGGAATAAGGTGGAAGCCTTCCAGTATTTCATGCGACTGCCAATAGGCCAGGCTCTTGTTCTGTAAAGCAGGAGCCATAGGCCATGTCCGGCGTCTTATAATCCAGCGATTGATGGAATCGCTCGCTGTTGTAGAATCCGAAGTACCGCTTCAATCCTTGCTTGAGCTCCTCCATCGTCTGGTAATCCTTGAGATAGATGTCCTCGTACTTGAGGCTACGCCAGAACCGCTCCACGAAGATGTTGTCGAGCGCTCGATTCCGACCGTCCATGCTGATCCTGATACCATGCGATTCAAGGACGCCGACGAACGCTTCCGCTGTAAACTGACTGCCCTGATCAGTATTAAATATTGCCGGCACGCCCCAGATCGCTATCGCCTCTTCAAGTGCCGCGACGCAGAACTCGGCGTCCATCGTGTTCGAGATTCGCCAGGACAGCACCTTGCGAGAATAGAGGTCGATAATCGCCGCGAGATACACGTAGCCGCCCTTGAGCTTGATATAGGTGATGTCCGTAGCCCAGACTTGGTTCGGTAACCAGATAGCCTTGCCCCTTAGCAAATACGGATACCTCGCGTGCCCCTTGGCCGGTATCGAGGTCCGCTTGCCCGCGTAGATCGCGCGCAGACCGGACTTCTTCATGATCCTGCGGACCTGCTTAAGCGTTACGCTCAGATCCTTGATCGCTCTCCATATCTTGCGGTAGCCGTAGAACGGGCGCTCCCGGAGTTCCTCGAGTATGGCCGCTAGAATAGCCACTTCGTGATCGTCTTCCCTGTCCTCGGGCTTGTAGTAATAGGCCGATCGGCTGATCCCGAGGATCGCGCATTGCTGCTTGATCGAGAGTTGGCCATGGTCGGGCTCTATAGCTTCGGCTCGGTCCCGTACAGTTGCCTGTACTTTTTTTTTAGAAACTCGTTCTCTACCTGTAGCTGCCCAATCTGCTTGTAGAGCACGTCCTGCTTACGCTCGGCCGCCTCGGCGTCCTTGTCCTTCCCTGCTTTTTCAAAGAGCTCGTCGGCCCCGTCCAGTAGCTGCTTTTTCCAGCTCGTAACGAGGTTCGGATGGACGCCATACGCGATGGCGATCTCCTGTATAGTCTTCTCGCCCCTGAGGGCCTCGATGGCCACTTTGGCCTTGAATTCCTTGTCGTATTTCTTACGCATAGTGGTAGTTTACGCTCCCTTCCTTGTTTTAAGGAAGGCTTTCTATCCACTCTATTCTGCCCCTCTTTCGTGTCCAGATTCTGGGGCTCATCATAGTCAGCGTAGTCACTCTTGGGCGGATCCTCTAGTGGAATTGTGCACCCGAGTAATATGGTGATTACTATCACCAAAATAAGTTCGATTCCTTTAACTTTCATGCTACCTCCAAAATAAATTAGTGTATTTACACTATTTTTCTTTTTCGCGCGCGCAAGTGTCACAGTCGGTGATAATTTGCCGGAATTGGTCGGGGAGAATTTGCCGGTTTCCTGTCCATAACCCTACGTCGTAGGGGAAGAAGAATGGGGCTCAGCCTCTGTATGATGGAGTCACCACAACAACCATCTACGGAGAGAGCCCCATGGACAGGGAGAATCGTATGCTTGAAGCGCGACTACTGCAAGCGCAGGGACACACGCAGCTCGAGATAGCAGAACTACTCGGTGTCTGCGAGCGCACAGTCCGGAACTACATGAAGCAGATGCCCCGGGCGAGGAAACGCCCGAAGCGGCCGAGCAAGCTGGATCCGTTCAAGCGGGTCATCCTCGATCAGCTAGAAAAGAACCCGTCGTATAACGGCGAACTCATCTTCGAGCGTATCACGGGCATGGGCTATGCCGGCA
>DAONII010000339.1:0-1914 GCA_035405085.1 bacterium
GAATTTGCGAACCGAGAAGAATACGTTTCCGCCCGCCTCATAGGCGATGCCGTTCGCCAACAGCTTCTCTATTATGGAGATCATCTCCGGTATGTGCTCGGTGGCCTTGGGGGTTATCGATGGCGGCAGGACGCCCAGGGATTTCATGTCCCTCTCGTATTCGGCGATGAAACGTTCGGATATCTCCGCGCATGACACCCCCTCCTTGTTCGCGCGGTTTATTATCTTGTCGTCCACGTCGGTATAGTTGCGGACGTAGGTAACTTCGTAGCCCTTATGCATCAGGTGACGGTAGACCATATCGAACACTACCGCAGCTCGGGCATGACCGAGGTGACAGGTATCGTAAGCTGTGATGCCGCAGGTATAGAGGCCGACCTTCGGCGGCGCCACGGGCGCGAACTCCTCTTTCTTTCCAGACAGCGTGTTGAATACGACGAGAGGCATATATATATCCTTCCCCCTGTTAAAAGTTAGGCCAAAGGAATCAACTTCTTGCACAACACGGCGGATAGCTCAGCCCGCAGGCTCTATCAAGACGACCGCATGAGTGGAGATCGCGCTGTTGCGCCCTATCGCCCCTATCCCCTCGCTCGTTCGGGCCTTCACACCGATCCTGTCTGCTCCTACCCCCAGGATGGAAGCTATCCTCCCTCGCATCTCCCCGAAGTGGGCCGACATCTTGGGGCGTTCGGCGATGATGTTCGAGTCGACGTTTACAACCCTCCACCCGTTCTTAGAGAGCAATTCGACCACGAGCTTCAAAAGCTGTGCGCTATCGGCGCCCCGGTACTTCGGATCCGTGTCGGGAAAATGCGAGCCGATGTCGCCAAGCCCCGCCGCGCCCAGCATAGCATCGGCGATAGCGTGCAGAAGCGCATCCCCGTCGGAGTGGCCGAGCAACCCCTTCCCGAACGGTATCGTTATTCCGCCGAGCGTTAGCGGCCTGCCTTCGACGAGCGTGTGTATGTCGTAACCTATGCCGATCCTGAAACCGGAGGCTTTCGTATTTTCGGCCATCTGAGCACCTCTCCTTTCCGGCGCGCGGCATCGGCAAGGGCCCCGCGCCGGCTTTCTGTCATCTGTTACGAAGCAGCGCCTCCGCGACCGAGAGGTCGTCCGGAGTCGTTATCTTGATGTTTCTGGAATCCCCTTCGAGTACCGTGACTCGAGCTCCAACGCGCTCGACGATGCTCGACTCGTCGGTTCCGACGAAATTTTCTCGCCGCGCCCGCTCCATCGCAGAGATCAAGAGTTCGCGCCTGAAGCACTGCGGCGTCTGCGCCCCCCAGAGGCCGTCTCGATCCACGGTCTCCTCTATTCTTCCCTCCGCGTTTGCCCGCTTTATTGTCTCCTTAACGCGCGCGGCAACTATGCACGCTCCGTCGCGAAACGCTACCTCGGAGGCCCTCTCCATGATCTCCGGGGTAACGAACGGACGAACTCCGTCATGCACGAGAACCACGTCGCATTCCGCGGGAACCATGGATAGACCTTTTGCAACCGATTCCTGCCTGAAGGAGCCGCCGGCGGTCACTAGCCATGCCCCGGGGTAACCCCCGACCTCGAGTATCTCCCTTTTGAAGGAGCTCTCGCGCCCTGGCTCGACGACGACGACGACGCTGTCGATCCAACGCGCGTCGCGAATGCAATCCAGCGTGTGGCATATGACCGGACGGCCGGCTAACTCTAGGTACTGCTTGGGCACATTTCCGCCCATGCGCTTTCCCGTGCCCGCGGCCGCTATGATCGCAGAGACCTTCATGATGAGCTGCAATAGTCCAAGCCTCGAGGCGCAGGCAAGGGAAATAGTCCTTAAGGTCCGTGTGCGTGTGAAGAAAACGGAGTCCGGCATTGCGAGTAAAGGCGGGCAAGCTTGGTCCAGTGGACCAAGGCAAACCGCCGCGACAGTCC
>DAONII010000340.1:0-1908 GCA_035405085.1 bacterium
GGCTTTGGGCGGCACCTCCCTCGATCTACTCGTCGGCTTTCTGGTCGAGCGCGGGCTGGGGGGCCTTGAGAACCTGGCCGGCATACCGGGCACCGTCGGAGGCGCGATATACGGAAACGCCGGCGCCTACGGAAGCTGCATAAGCGACAGGCTCTTAAGCGCTACGCTTTTAGGTAAAGACGGGGCGATCCGCGAGGCAACCCCCGCCGAGATGTCCTTTGAATACAGGCACAGCATCCTGAAGGAGAGCGGCGAGGCTGTCCTTGAGGCGATATTCGAAACGGCGCCGGCAAATCGCGATGAGCTCAGGAACGCCATGAACGAAAGAAAGGCCGACAGGGCCAGAAAACACCCGGATCCGGCAAGGACCCCCACCGCCGGCAGCTGGTTCAAGAACATAAAGGACCGCGAAGGCAACGCGACCCCCGCGGGGCGCCTTTTGGAGGAGGCCGGTTGCTGCGAGCTGAACGTCGGCGGGGCCTCGCTCTGGCCCTCGCATGCGAACATAATCGTAACCGACGGAAACGCCTCGTGGTTTCACGTAGACGAACTGGTCTCGGAGATGAAGGGGCGCGTGAAGGAAAGATTCGGGATCGATCTCGTCGAGGAGGTCTCGAGGATAGGCTTTTAAAAACTGGCGGCGCCTCCGTCACCCCTCCGGGTGAATGGGAAGCGACATCGAAACCGCGGCGCCCCCGCCCTCCGCCCTTCCTATATCCAGCTTCCCGCCGTATTGCCTGAGCACGCTCATGATGATCGTGAGCCCTAAGCCAAGCCCCCCCGCCCCGCCCTCGAAGCGCCCGGTGGAGTGGAGGCTCGCGTCCTTAACCTCGAAGAAAGGCTCGATCACGTCCTCGGCGTATTCAGGGGGTATGCCGGGGCCGGAGTCGCGCACCGTGATATGCGCCATGCCGCCGAAGGAGGCGACGGATACCTCGACCGCGGAGTTGTCGGGTGAATACTTTATAGCGTTGGAAAGCGCCTCGTCGAGCATCAGCCTCACCGCGTTCGCGGGGCACAAAACGCGCACCTCGTCGCCGGGGGGCGCCGACACGGATATCCCCCTCTTCGCAGCATGGTAGCCCATGGCCTCGCACGCCGCAGATATCTGCTCGCGCACCGGCGACGCTTCCACCCCTTCCTCGCCCGTTTTTATCTCGCCCGCTATGACCGAGCTCGCGCGCGTGAGCCTCTCGACGAGCAGTTTAGACCTCTCGATGCTCGCGCCGAGCGACACGAAGAGAGAGGAGAGCTCGCCCTCGATCGCGCCCGGGGTGGCGGCCGCCTCCTCCTGCATCAGGTCGTAGAAACCGACGACGGAGTTGAGCGGCGTGCGAAGCTCGTGGCTTATGATCTTGAGGAGCTGGCGCCTTACGTAGTTCATCCGGGAGAGGCGGTCGTGCATCTCCTTCGTGCGGGTGCTCATCGCGTTGAAGGACTCGGTGAGTTTTCCGATCTCGTCCTCGCCCTGCTTCGGTATCACCACCCCCAGCTCGCCGCCCGCTATCCGGTCGGACGCCCTGGTGAGGTTGTCAACGGGCGAAAGCAGGCGCCGTATTGTCAGATAGACGAGGGCGGCCATGACGGCGAGCGAGATCGCCATTATGAGAACGATGTCGTTTCTGAGCCTCCACACCCCGCCGTAGATCGCCTCGCGGTCGCCGACTATCAGCACGTTCCACCCGGCGGAGGGCACGCTCTTGTGCATGATGAGGAAGCTATCCAGGTCCTCTATCGTGTCCGGCTTCGTCGCCAGAGCCTTCAACAGAAAGCCGGCGCCGGTGTCCGGCTTTATTCCGACATCGCCCTGCTCCGCCACGATGTCGTTTTCCGCGTCCAGCAGGATCAGATGCGCCCGCGTCTGAACCGACTCCAGCGCGTGCGCTATGAAGTCGGGCACAGTGGTCA
>DAONII010000341.1:0-1897 GCA_035405085.1 bacterium
GGCTTCAGGTTCTTCGGGCCGACCTACTTCCACAATCCCGGCGGGCCTTTCGGAAACCGCCCGCCCATCGACGAGCTCTTCTACGTCGGCTTCACTACGGGCGTGCTGAAGCCGCCGGCCGGGCCGGACGAAATAAACGTAATTCCGGACCCGAAGATCAACCTCTCGAAGGGCGAGTTCAAGATGAACCTTACCGACAAGTCAGGCGGCAACCCCGCCATATGCGACGCTAACACGAAGAACAGGGTCGTGGACGGCAACAGCTACAGCACGTGGAAGTTTTTGGACGGCATGCTCTACAAGGACGAGGATGCGGAGATACCCGCAGGCTGCCCCGAGGACGACAACGATTTCAACGGCGGCCAGGCGTTCATCCGCGGCAAGGACGTGAACCATGAGGACGGATCGGTGACCCTCGTATCCGCGATGAAGTTCGGCTCCTCCGACGACCTCTCCTTCGCATTCAAGGACGTGGTGATGTTCATCATAGTCAACGGCTGGCTCTGCGACCCGACCGGCGACGAGGCGGATTTCGAAGGGAGCCGCTGCTTCGACCTCAAGTTCAACGAACACGACGCGAGGGGACAGATCTCGATTCTGGAATAGGCGATGAGCGATCCGATAATCACAAAGAAGTCGGAAACCAGCGAGCCCTTCTCCGAGAGGTGGGGACTGAACGTCGGCTATTGCCTTCTCGTTCCGATAGACACCGCGATCTCGGAAGGGGGACTCGGCCACTGCCTGCAGACCGGCCTCGAGATAGCCGAGAATTCAAAGGAGCGCTACTCGCTGGGTTTCCAGCTTGAATACTCAGGCACGAATTCGAAGCTTTTGCCCTCCGTCGAGGGGACCGGGCGCACACACATGGGCCTGATGTTCGGCTTCGGAAAGATAAGCAGGATAGCCCCGTGGTACGGAAGCGACGGATCCATGGCCGGCTCGCTGGGGATCGGGGTCACACCGCTCTTCGGCGGAGGCCAGACGACGCTCGGCGGCGGGTCGCAGACCCTGGACGGCGAGACGTTCAGCTTCGGCGAGGACAAGGCCGGGGTCTGGGACATAAAGACGAACTACGGCCTGTTGGCCGAGTTCCGCCCGATGGAGCGCGGCCCGACGATACTCTTCGGGCCCGAGTTAGCCTACGGCGTCCAGAGCACCGGCGACTACTCCGAGTTCAACCGCGTGGGCCTCGAGTTCATGCTGACCCTCAAGCTCGGATACGGCGACAACAGCTCCCTCCCCGGCCCCACCGTCGACACGAAGCTCGGCGCACTGGGGATAAGCCAGGGCGCGTACTCGATGGCGCACGGCTGGATACAGCGCTACCTGATGAACAGGACCCTCTCCGACGCGCAGGAGGCTATAGGTGACTACGCCGGCGCGGGGGACCCGGACAGCCGCGGCAGCCTCGCAAACGTCCCCCTGCTCGAAGGCGCAGCGGCGTTCCTCGGCGGCGCGGGAAACGGCGGGATGACGACCGCGCTTCGCGCCGGCGACGCCTGGTACTGGGCCTTCCTGGCGGCGCAGACCGTCGGCGGCGCGGGCTTCCTCTTCTCGGAGGGAAGCGCCGGGATGAGCGGCGGGGTATCGGATCTGCTCGGCTCCGCGAGGCTCGCCGGCTACGCGATAAGCGGGATCCAATCCCCTTCGAAGCGCCTCTCGCTCAGCAACGAGGAGATCGCGCGCCGCGAGATGTACGTGAACTTCGCCAGCTTCGCGCTGAACACCGCGATGATGCTCGGGGGCGGGCTAGGCCGCATCGATTCTCTAGCATCCGCCGGCGCCGCCGCGAACATACAGGTGAGCTTCTCACCGGACATGGCCGAGCGCGGGCTCGCCGAGGCAAGCGGAATGAGCATCGTGCCTGTGAGCATTTCGGGCGACAGTGGTGGCTGGG
>DAONII010000342.1:0-1894 GCA_035405085.1 bacterium
TCGCCAGTTCATGAGGCCGACCCCAAGCCAAATAAAAACGCCCCCTTGGGGGCGTTTTTATTTGGCTCCGGAGGCCAGATTCGAACTGGCGACCCGCTGATTACACGAAATCCGATCGTTTCCGAACGGCGTGGACTATCTCTTCACCGTATTCCATTATTAGGAACGTAGGTGGCGGGCGCTTGTGAGGGATTATTCTTTCGTCACCCTCTAGTCTCTGCACCTTCCCCCCGCCTTTTAAATCGGGGGGCTTGGCTCAGGATTGCCATCCCGGACTGCAGAAGTCCGGGGAAGGTTTCCCTGAGTTCACCCGCTGTTCACCCCGACGTTTCCGCCGGGGGCTGCCTCATTGACAGTCAGCTGCTCTGACCAACTGAGCTACTCCGGAATATTTTGCATTCAAAGAGCGGGCACATCAGATTCCATGAACCCAGCATGCAATTCGCGGTGGCAATTTGCACACAGCATAATGCATTTGTCGAGTTCCTGCTTTATTGCCTTCCAAGACCTCGTGTATCCCTTTGCCGAGATCCCGAAACTCTTGGAGTTTTTCTCAACATGATGAAATTCCAGCGACTCCATACATCTATCATAACCGCACTTCTGACACCTGCCGCCTTTATAGGCAACCGCCATCTCACGCACCTTGCGGCGGCGTTTCTTGACTGCACGAACGATGGCTGCCTTTCGCTTCACTGAAACCGGGCACATAAAACTCTCAATGAACGCCTAACAAAACGAAGGCGCTCTCTAGCATCGTTCTCAAAACCTGTAAAGACCTAATATATCAGTGGATTACCACCCTGCGCGGGGGAGTTTTTCGTCGAACCAGCGGCGGTTTGATGCCACGGCTAAGACGACCACGGGGGCCAGGAGCATGCCTGCAAGCTCGCCCCAGAAAAGGCAGTGAAAGAACAGGAGCGTCATCGCCATTCCGCAGAACATTCGCACTATGAGCCTGCGGCGGGCAAGCGAGACTATCGCGGCTATGATGATAGCCCACGTCGCTATGCCCTCGATAAACGCCACGCGCCCCACCTTCGAGAGGTCGGCCAGGACGAAGAACTTGTTCGCGAAGGTCATCGCCGCGTAAGCCAAACCCAGCCAGGCCATCCATATGCCAAGCGGTTTGCTGCCCAGCTTCAGCGTGAAAAAACCGGTTATTCGCCTCATGCGCAGATAGTACCCACAGTCAGACCGAGGGCAACACATTTCTGGAAACGGGCACTTAAGAAAGAACCCTATCCAGGCGGGCTTGCAGCCGAAACGGACGCCCCGATTAACCTTGTTTTGAAGGCCGATTTTTGGCTATTTGAACCCGCTTGAAAGCCGGATATCGGAATTCAACTTTTGTTCTGGAGGGAGAGATGCCTTCATTCGACATCGTATCCAAGATCGACATGCAGGAGGTGGAGAACGCCGTGAACCAGGCAAGGAAGGAGCTCTCCACGCGCTACGACTTCCGCGGCAGCAAGAGCCGCATCGACTGGGACAAGGAGAAGATAAACCTCGTCGCCGACGACGAATTCAAGATGCGCCAGCTCGTCGACATGCTCAAGGAAAAGGCGGTGCGCCGCTCGATAGACGCGCGCGCGCTGGACGTCGGCAAGAGCGAGGAGGGTCTGGGCGGGCTCATGAAGTGCGAGATAAAGCTCAAGCAGGGTGTGCCGGTAGAGACCGCGCGGGAGATGATTAAGGAGATAAAGGCCTCGAAGATGAAGGTCCAGGCGCAGATTCAGGACGACCAGCTGCGGGTTACAGGCAAGAAGCGCGACGATTTGCAGGAGGCGATAGCGCTCATCAAGTCGAAAAGCTACGACCTGCCGCTGCAGTTTATAAACTTCAGGGAATAGATATATGCCGGCAAGGCGAGACGCGAGATACGAGACGCGAG
>DAONII010000343.1:0-1890 GCA_035405085.1 bacterium
GCCGCGTGGTCTCAAGCTCTTGCCCGCTGTTCGTGCCGCTGGTCGAAGAGGGCTGGATCGATGGCGAGGTGGCAGAAGCCGCTGCAAGGATCTATCTCGGGGGAATGCGCGAGGAGGGGATAGACACGCTCATCCTCGGCTGCACTCACTACCCCCTTTTGGCCGGCACGATTCAGGCCGCGGTCGGCGACGGGGTGAAGCTCGTCGATTCAGCGGAGACGACCGCGCAGGCCCTTGAGGAGATGCTCAGGAATTCCGGTATCGAAGCGCCCGATGGGGCCCGCCCGGAAAGCCGTATTTACGCGACGGATATGCCGGCGCGCTTCGAGGCTATAGCGCATCGCTTCCTCTCCGGGGACCTCCCGCCGGTCGCGCGCGTGGATCTCTGAAACGGTTCCTCTATATGTCGTAGTAGCGCGCGATCTCCCACGGGTGCGGTATTCTCTGCATGTCGGCTATGTCCTTCGCCTTCGTCGCCGTCCACTTCTCGAGGAGGTCCGCCGGAAAGACGCCGTCGGCTGTGAGGTAGGCGCTGTCCTCGCGCAGGCAGCAAAGCGCCGCGTCGAGCGTGGTCGGCAGCGACTTTATCTTCGACAGCTCCTCCTCAGTGAGCGAATAGAGGTTAGCCTCGTAGGGCCCGAAGCCCTCCTTCGTCGGGTCCATCTTCTTTCTGATGCCGTCGAGGCCCGCCATTATCATGCCGGCGTAGGCGAGGTACGGGTTGCATGTGGCGTCGATCGTCCTGTACTCGAAGCGCCTCTCCTGCGGGTCCTTCACGTACCCAGGTATACGGATAGCCGCCGAGCGGTTGCCGAGTGCGAAGACCGCCTTCACCGGCGCCTCGAGCCCCGGGACCAGCCTCCTGTAGGAGTTCGTGGTCGGATTCGTGATAGCGGCGAGCGAGGGGGCGTGGGTGAGCATCCCGGCTATGTATGAGAGGGCGAGCTTGCTCATGCCGTAGAGCCCCGACTCGTCGTTGAAGACGTTTTTTCCGTCCTTCAGAAGGAACTGGTGACAGTGCATGCCGTTTCCGGCCTCGCCTGGTATGAGCTTCGGGATGAACGTTATTATCTTTCCGTGCTTGCGCGCGATCCTGTGGCATATGTGCTTCGCGAGGACGGTTGCGTCGGCCATGAACTCCACCGGCAAAAACGAGAACTCGATCTCGGCCTGTGAGGAACCCACCTCGTGGTGGTGGTACTTCACGCCCATCCCGAGCTTCTTGAACGCCGTGCAGATCTCGTTTCTGAGGTTGAAGAGGTGGTCGTTAGGCTCCGACCGGAAGTAACCCCTGTTCGAATAGATGCGGTAGAGCTCCGATCCGCCTGGAGGCGAGGCCATCTCGGAACTCTCCACGCGGTAGGAGGTCTCGCGCACGGTCATGGTGCTGAAGAGCTCGTCTATGACGTTGAATTCGAGCTCCAGCCCTATCCTCGCCTCGTCGGCGACGCCCTCCTTCTTGAGCGCTGCCACCGCCTTGCCCACTATGTTCCTTAAGTCCTGCTGGAAGCTCTGCTGGCTCTCTATCTCCAGTATGTCGCATATGAAATAGAGGACCTTCCCGTCCTCGCATACGGGATCCTCGAAGGCGCGCGAGAGGTCGGGTTTGAGCAGCATGTCGGAGCGCTCGACCGTGGCGAAGCCGAGGTTGGACGCGTCGAGCCCGATCCCCTCGCGCACCACCTTCTCTGTGAAGTTCTCTGAGGGTATGGTCACGTTGCGGAACCGCCCGTCTAGGTCAGAGACCAGAAACGATACGTACTCCAGCCCGCGCTTAGAGATGTGCTTCCTGGCATCGTCCACGTCTTTGAATGCTAGCATGTGGTCCCCCTCACTGTTCGATCCTTATTCGGGCCTTGAGCGAGCGCGTCACGTAGCAGTAATCCTCAG
>DAONII010000344.1:0-1888 GCA_035405085.1 bacterium
GGTATACTCACTATAAAAATGGGCCTAACTAGCAACACTTTGTGACCATTATGCCAAAGAAGAGCAGGCGGCAGGATGAAGCTCGTGACGGCGGAGATCGCAATGAGGGCTCCCAAGCTCTACGCGAACGAAACGAAGGCCCCGGAGGAGGTGCCGGTCGTCGCCAAGTTCTTCAACCCGGTCGGCCCGGGCACCTGGTACATGACGGAGTATGACCCGGAAAACGAGCTCGCCTTCGGGCTCTGCGTGATTCACGAGGCGGAGCTCGGATACTTCAGCATCCGCGAGCTCGAGGAGGTCGATCTCCCGTTCGGGATGGGGATCGAGCGTGATCTTTATTGGGAGGGAACGCTCGCGGACTCGCAGCGCATCGAGCACGCGATCCGATAGCCGATCGCCGACCCAACGGGCCGGAGGCCTTCGAGCCTCCAGCCCTTTCTTTTGTGACCCCGGATGACACGCAATGCCGATATAATGGTTATCGGAGGGGATCCAAGAATGGCCGCAAGAGGGGTTGGCAGTAGTGCCAGATTAGGGTAATAACTTAACGGATTGTGTGCTGTGGGCCGAGGACAGACATCATGCGCAAAGGACTCCTGATTCGCTTCCTGATATTGGCGCTTTCTGGATCGCTCATCACGGCAGGTGTCTCTGTTGCAGAGAGCCAGCGCTTTCAGAAGGACCTGACAGGCGACGGCAAGCCCGAGACGATCGTCGCGCAGGAGATCTTCGACGAGTCCGACCCTCCGGGGATCGGGTATCGCCAGGCCATCGAGACGAGGATCAGCGTCCTGAAACCAGATGGCTCTGTTTTAGCGGAGGGAAGCGCCCGCAACGGGAAACCGAAGATCGAATTCATAAACCTCCGAAAAGACCGCAGGCGGCAGATCGTAGTCTGGACCCTGGGCGGGATGCACTACACCGACATCGCCGTCTTCGAGTACGGAGACGGAAAGCTCAAAGAGATCTTCGCAGACGGCAGCGCGTGTCCCGTGAACGCAAACTTCAAAGGCAAAAGGCCGACTATAAGCGTGGGCAGGGAAGACATGAAAGACCCGTCGTGGAGCTACGCCGACGGGCCGTACCTGTGGAACGTCTACGTCTGGAACGGCAGTGAGTTCAAGTTCGACCCCGCCAAAAGCACCGCGGGCGAAATAAGCCAGGAGGAGGCGGCGTCAGCTTATGTGGACAGGGTAACGAAGGACGCGGGAGAGAGGTGATCGCGCGTCCCGGGTATCCGACGGTTTCACTGAGGCGGCGTTTAGATCTTCGCCCTCAAACCCAGCAGCAGCGCCGTAAGCCGGTTGTACTCCGGCTCGGCAGCGTCCTTTAGCGAGGCCTCGTGCCGGTCCGGGTGTGCCAAAAGCACCGCGTCCATCAAGGCCACCCTCAGCTGCTGCTCCGCGGGCTCGTCGGGAATGACGTAGTCGACGCCCAGCACTTCGAAGACCTCGCGAAGAAAACAGATGACCTCGGTTTGGCTCTTCGGCGGTTTGGCCTCGGCGAGCGCGAAGATCCGCCTGTATTTTTCGCCAGCCTCGCCGGAGAAGACCTTGCTCTGCCGCAGGTAGTGCGAGCTAACCGAGAAGGACAACGAGTAGCTGGACTCGTCCACCGGTTCCTCGGCGCCGGAGGCGTTTAGCCCCAGGATCTGGCACATGCGCTTTCGCAGGCCGTGGCGGCGCGTTACGACGGCAGGGCTCGTTTCGGGGGAACGGCCGACCACCTGTGAGTGGACGTGCTTGAGCATTTCGATCCAGTATTCCGCGTCTTTCGTGCCTATCTCCCGTGAGTACGACTTGATGTTGCCTATGACCCTCACCGCGAGGATGATCTCCTCGAACGAATTCGCCCCGCCGATTAGCTCCTCCGGCGGGATAACGCGGTC
>DAONII010000345.1:0-1886 GCA_035405085.1 bacterium
CACCCAGAGGCGTCGAACATCGCCTACTTGTGTCTCTACGCCCAGCAGCACCGAGGGCAGGAGAGCGCCGGGATAGTCTCGTCCGCCGGCAAGGCGTCGAAGCAGGGCTTCCCCCGTTTTCGCCACCACAGGGCGATGGGGCAGGTCGCCGACATCTTCGACACGGAGACGATCCGGTCGCTCGAGGGTATGAATGCGATAGGTCATGTCCGATATTCGACCTCCGGAGTTTCGGCGATAGAAAACGCCCAGCCCTTCATGGTGAGCGCCAAAAACGAGCAACTCGCCATCGCACACAACGGTAACCTTACTAACGCCCTCGCGCTCAGGCGCGAGCTTGAGGATCTGGGCTCGATCTTCCAGTCCTCGATGGACAGCGAGGTGGTGATGCACCTCATCGCCCGCGAACGCGGTACTCTCGTTGAGCGGATCGCGGGCGCGCTTAAGAGGGTGGAGGGGGCGTATTCGCTCGTCTTCCTGGTCGATGGCGCGATGGTGGCCGCGCGCGATCCGCGCGGATTTCGTCCTATGGTTCTGGGTCAGCTCGGCGATTCCTACATCGTCGCATCCGAAACCTGCGCGCTCGACCTGATCGATGCGACATACGTCCGCGACATAAAGCCCGGCGAGATCTTGCTCTTCGAGAACGGCGGCATGCGCTCCTATGCCGAACTGCTCTCGGACGCCGGGCAGAAAAAAGCTCACTGCATATTCGAATACATCTACTTCGCAAGGCCCGACAGCAACGTCTTCGGGCGCGATGTCTATCCGATCCGCAAGGGATTCGGAAGGCGGCTGGCCGAAGAGCATCCGGTGGATGCCGACGTCGTTGTCCCCGTTCCGGATTCCGGGGTCCCGGCCGCGATAGGTTATGCCCAGGAGTCCGGGATTCCCTTCGAGATGGGGCTCATACGCAATCACT
This sequence comes from bacterium, assembly GCA_035405085.1. Taxonomy (GTDB): domain Bacteria; phylum UBA10199; class UBA10199; order 2-02-FULL-44-16; family JAAZCA01; genus DAONII01. The sequence goes on from DAONII010000345.1 coordinate 923, forward strand.
ATGTCGGTCGCACGTTCATCGAGCCCAAGAGCGAAATACGCCATTTCGGAGTGCGCATAAAGCTGAACCCCGTTCACGAGGTGGTGGCGGGGAAGAGGGTGGTGGTCATAGACGATTCCATCGTGCGCGGCACGACCAGCATGAAGATAGTGAAGATGATAAGGAGGGCGGGCGCGAAGGAGGTCCACCTGAGGATATCCTCGCCGCCGACCTGCTGGCCCTGCTTCTACGGCATCGACACCCCGACCCGCGAGGAGCTCATAGCCGCCAGCCAGTCTCCGAAGGAGATCCGAGAGTTCGTAACGGCGGATTCGCTCGGCTATCTCTCCAAGGAGGGGCTGTACTGGTTCGAGAAGCGCAAGGAGGAGCGGGAGTGGTTTTGTGACGCGTGCTTCACCGGCGATTATCCGGTATGCCTCGCGGACTCACCGGAGATAATGAAGCTGGCCTCCGGGTCCCGGGGTTCCTCATGAACGAGTCGACCCTCTGAATTTTCTCCACGGAAGACGGCTTCGCCTCTGATTCGGGGCCGGGGGAGATCCGGTGTCATGGTATGGTTCAATATCCGGGATCGGCAGCGGCTGGGCCCATAGTCCGAACGGATGCGCGCTTTCAATTGAGCGATCAGGCGCCCCGACGGCAGCTCCCTTTTCCGGCTTTGAAGACGGCGTCTCCGCGTTTGTCCTGGCCGGCGGACGGAGAACCTCTTCCTACGGGCGAATTGTTCAGGCGTCCAACGGGGCCTTCGCCGCGCTCACAGTGATCGCCGCCTCCATCCCGGTGGGAATCGCACGGCTTTTTCACCGCGTCGCGGCTGAGGTCCCCAGGGGACCCTCGGCCACAATATCCAGGCTCGTCGAGATACCGGTCAAGGGGCTCGCCTTTGGAGTTCTTCATTTGGCGAGGGCCTCGGCTGGGTGGGCGGGCGGCTCGCTTATCGGCAAGGATTCCTTCAGCATCGCCT
>DAONII010000346.1:0-1883 GCA_035405085.1 bacterium
TGTCAGGTGGTCGACGCCCCCCGCTAGACCCGCCCGACGCGTTCGCCCCGACCTGCGAGCTCTGGACCATCCGCTGCAAGGGCCGGCTGCCGCCGTTCCCGGTCAAACTGAGCTTTGAGCGGTTCCGGGAGGGGACGGGAGGAGGGGTGAGGGGGAAGGGGGAAGTCGGTCATGGTGAAGCCCCGAAAGCCTCAGCCAGCGAGTATGGCCAGGTCGCGGGCAGCAATAATGGACTGCGGATCTTAGCAAAGCACATAGGCCGAAGCCTCTCACGCCAGAGTTGCATTCGATGCCTGTGTGCCACACTATTCTAAGAAATGAAATTTGATTCTGTCATAGGAGCGAGTGAAATGTCTTGGAAAAATTCGATACGGCTAATGGCCTTCGCATGGATTCTCTTTTTGTCGAAGCCGCTTTATGCACAAGATTGGGTCTATGTTGCAATTCCCGAAGTATATACGAGCCAACCAGATCCTGCGAAGATAAAGGTCTGCGTTTTCAATGAATGGACACCGCAGAATTCGGGGTTTGAATCGCTCGTCGATCAATGGACGATCGTGCAGGCGGTGGTTCCTCCTCATACCCTTAACGGCGCTCACTACGAGGTCATCTTTAACATGGCCGCGATGAAGGATGGCTGGCCCTGTGTTGTCGCGGCATTGTCAGGAGCAGCACTTCAATCCGACGCTCAGACTATGAAGCTTCTGACGGACTACAATTTCCACGATATGGCGGCGGCGTTCACAACGATGAACGCTTCGGCCCCGGCACCAAAGGCGCAAGAGGCAGGCGCGAATGAGGGACGGGCCGACGAGGTTCGCACTCTCTTGCTGAGAAACTGCGCGCATAACCCCGCGTTTAAGGTCAGCGATTGTGAATGTGTCGCGGATCGGGCGAGGGACGAGATCATAGGGGGGCGTTACTTCACACCGGACCGGGATGCCGCCGGAATAGCCAACGAGATGCTCAATGAGAGTTTCGACAACCTGCCGGCTGACTGCGTAAATCTTGAAAAGGTCAAGGAACTGCTATGGGTCGAGGCTCCGAATAACGCCATGTTCTCTCAAGCTGCTCAAAGAGGCGCGGATCTTGACACATTGGCAGCCTGCTTCGTCAATGAAGCGGTCGCCGCGTTCATGAAGAACCCTACGCCAGCCTATTTTGCGTCTGTACAAGGGCCAAAACTTGCGGCCATGCAGGCCTGTTTCAACTAAGCTAATTCGCGTACCGCATCATCTTGTCGGTTCGTCGGCGGCAATCTGTCGCATTCATTGTCGAGGACTAGTCGCAGGGACCGTTCAGCGGCAATCCTTTGCTCAGAGCCAAGCGGTGGGGTGAGGGGCTTGCCCCTCACTCACCTCGTGAACTTCTTGTACTTCACCCGCTTCGGCTCGACGCTGTCCGGCCCCAAGCGGCGGATCTTGTCTTCCTCGTAGGCTTCGAAGTTGCCCTCGAACCATTCCACATGTGCTTCGCCTTCGAAAGCCAGGATATGCGTGCAGAGGCGGTCGAGGAAGAAGCGGTCGTGGGAGATGATGACGGCGCAGCCGGCGAAATCGTCGAGCGCGGCTTCGAGCGCCTGCAGGGTTTCCACGTCCAGATCGTTGGTCGGTTCGTCGAGCAGGAGCACGTTGCCGCCGGATTTCAGCAGTTTCGCCATGTGGACGCGGTTGCGTTCGCCGCCGGACAGGAGGCCGACCTTCTTCTGCTGGTCGCCGCCCTTGAAGTTGAAGCTCGAACAATAGGCGCGGGAGTTGACGGTGACGTCGCCCAGCTCGATCTGTTCGGCACCGCCCGAGATCTCCTCCCACACGGTCTTGCCCGCATCGAGCGCGTCGCGCGACTGGTCCACGTAGGACAGCTGCACCGTCTCGCCGACGACG
>DAONII010000347.1:0-1882 GCA_035405085.1 bacterium
GCCGGTGGTCATCGTATGGGAGCCCCTTGGGAAGGGCCTCGAATCGAGGCCGCTAAAATATGCTCACCCCGCCTCTACTTCGCCTTCCCCTGGCTCGCCACCGCTTCCATGGCCTTCTTTATCTCGTCGGCATCGCCAAGGTAATAGTGCTTGATGGGTTTGAGATCCGCGTCAAGCTCGTAGACGAGCGGCACGCCGGTGGGTATGTTGAGGCCGACTATCTCCTCGTCGGAGATGTCGTCGAGGTACTTCACCAGCGCGCGAAGCGAGTTGCCGTGCGCGGCGACGATCACGCGCTTGCCCGACTTTATCGCGGGCGCGATCTCGTCGTGCCAGGCAGGGAGGAAGCGGGCGACGGTGTCCTTTAAGCACTCCGTCAGCGGTATCTCGGCTTCCGAGAGGGCGGAGTAGCGCGGGTCGTTTTTCGGGGAGCGAGGGTCGGCGGACTCAAGCGCGGGGGGAGGGGTGTCGTAGGAGCGCCGCCATATCTTCACCTGTTCCTCGCCGAATTCCTTCGCGGTCTCGGCCTTGTTGAGCCCCTGAAGCGCGCCGTAGTGCCTTTCGTTGAGCCTCCAGTTGAAGCTCACCGGTATCCACATGAGGTCCATCTCGTCCTCGACGATCCATAGCGTGCGTATCGCGCGCTTGAGCGTGGAGGTGAACGCCAGGTCGAACGAGTAGCCCTCCTTCTTGAGCTCCTGCCCCGCGCGGTGCGCCTCCTCGACCCCCTTCTCCGAGAGGTCCACGTCGGTCCAGCCGGTGAACCTGTTCTCCTTGTTCCATTCGCTCTCGCCGTGGCGGAGCAAAACCACTTTGTGCATAGCTTCCTCCCGTATCCGCGTTTTGCATCGATGTCTTTGAAGCGACCGCCCTTACTTGCCGGCCCAGATCTTTTCGAGCTCCTCCGTTATCTCCTCGGCGTGCTCGATCTTTTTTTCGTTTCCTTCGGCCCTGCGGCGGGCGTGTTTTGCATGTTTCGCATCGCGCTGCAAGAATTCTTCGTTTTTCATCGGCCTTGCACCGAACGAGCGGGCAAAGTCTCTGACCTCGCGGTCGTCGGAGACGACGACCACCTGTTTCGGGTGCAGCGATTTTTCGAGGTACTCCCTGATTGCGTCGTCGGCGGTGCGGTTTTTGCTGAAGATCACCTCAAACAGGCGCTCGTGGTCTGCGTTTTCGGCCGGGTAGCCGTCGAATACCACTACCAGCCGGTTCGCGCGGCTCCCCTCGAAACGCTCCGCCTTGAGGAAGGCGAGGAGGTCGGACCTCGGCGTCGGCGACTCAGAGAGGCGCGGTACCGAGTGTATGAGGTTGAAGGCGTCGATCACGTATATGAGCATGGCGGTTCGATGCGGCAGGACTGGCGCCTATGGATCCAGGCTCGCCAGGTCCCTGCCTGTAGGCTTGAGGCTAGGACGCATCGGCCGCGAATGCAAGAAGCGGCTTGCCAAGGAAAGGCCCCCTGGCCTACAGAGGCTTCATGCCCTCCCGCACAGGCCCCATCGAGATCAACGAGCGGTTCGCCGAGGCTCTGGCCCTTCTGGAGGAGGGGAAGACACACCTGTTCATCACTGGCAAGGCCGGCACCGGCAAATCGACGCTGCTTTCCCTCTTCATCGAAAAAACCGGGCGCCAGGTGGCGGTGCTCGCCCCCACCGGCGTCGCCGCGGTGAACGTGGGCGGGCAGACTATCCACTCCTTCTTTCGCTTCAAGCCGGACATCACCGTCGAGAAGGCCAGGCGCGCGGGGAAAAAGGCGGCGGGGGCGGGCGGCCGCAAGATCTACCGCCGCCTGGAGACGCTCGTTATCGACGAGATCTCGATGGTCAGGGCCGATCTCTTCGACTGCGCCGACGCCTTCCTTCGCGAGGCGCGCAAGAGG
>DAONII010000348.1:0-1869 GCA_035405085.1 bacterium
CCTTCGATGCGGCTACGGCGGCCGCCACGGCGACACCGATCCCGGAGCCGTCGCGGGCTTGATTCAGCTTTATCATTCGCGCCTTCGACCCGTGAATGTCGTCTAGGGCTCGAAGCGTGCGCCTGTGAAACCCCGGATGTCTTTCGAAGAGCGCCCCGTCGACAGCGACTGTGTGCTTTCGTGAGAGATGCGGGTCCATCCACGTGACTACGGAAGATATCGCCGCCGCGCTTATATCCGCAGCGCGGCGTGAGACTATCTCGCATACGCGCTTGACCGCGGCGCGCTCCGCCAGAGTGCTCTTTTGCACGCCCATTTTCCTGAGCATCGCGCCGGTTTTCGATAGGCTCGGCGTGTCGTCCGCCTCGGCTGCGGACATCGAGCTGGTCTTGAGCCGTCCATTTGAGAAGCGCCTCCTGTGCCCGCGGAAGACGAGCTTTCTTCTGACCATGTCGTCGATGACGAGGCCCGCAATTTCGCCCAGATACATTCCGGAAATCATTTTCTCCATCCGCTGCTGGCCGGGGTTGTGCGTTGAGGAATCGAGGGCGTCGTCGTACTCGTTGAAGAGAAGGCGGTCGAAATTTCCCCACTCTATGTTGACGATCATGTGCGCCGCAATGCGCCGGCTCACCTTCAGCTTCCGTATCCTCCCGGCTTTTTCCAGGTAGCATCCGTTCGTTCCGGTGCCGAATATCACACCCATGTCGCAGCTGCGGTCGACGTAGGAGCCGGCCTCCAGGGTCCCCACGGTGTCGTTTCCGAGTGCAGCTATCCTCACGCCAATGACGCCGTTTCTTTCGAAGGCGTCGGAGAGCATGGCGACTACGTCCTTTCCCACGACTCCCGACGCGGAAAACCCTTTAGTCCAGTTCACAAGAGTGCCGTTTGCGATTCCGTTCTGCTCCACCGGAAAAGAGAAAGTGAAGCCCATTAGCCTCTCTTCGCCTGAAGAGACGCCGCGCTCGCCCAGGAATTTGCGGACTGACTTCGCTATGAAATCGAAGAGAACTCTTCCGGAGCCGTTCGTGGCGGCTTTCGGTATCGCAAACCGGCCTGTCTTCTCCACGCAGGCCCGCCCCTTTCCTTCGAGGCATACCGACATCACCCTGAAGTTCGTGCCGCCGAGGTCGAGCGCTATGAACCGGCCCCGCTCTTTGCCTGTGGCCCGGTCCACGAATGCCGGCAGCATCTTGAGCGAGGAGGGTTTGCCGGCGAGGCCCAGACGCATCTCGTCGTGGAAGTTTCGGCGCATCGAACGCGCCTCCTTCACGGAGAAGTGGAAAATGCGCTCTAAGTCGTACAGGAATTCTTCAGGCTTATTTTGAACCATTTGGGTTGCCGCTCTCCAAATCCATTTCTTGAAGGGGTCTTAATCACCCTTTGCCGCCCTGAACCTTTCGATGAGGCGGGGGACGACGTCGAAGAGGTCGCCTACTATCCCCCAGTCGGCTGCGCGGAAGATCGGCGCGTGAGGGTCGCTGTTGATCGCCAGTATCCTGTCGGAGGACTGCATCCCCACCATGTGCTGTATAGCGCCTGATATACCGACAGCCACGTAGAGCTTCGGGCACACGGTCTTTCCTGTCTGGCCGACCTGATGCGAATAGGGTATCCAGCCCTTGTCGACCGCGGCCCTCGATGCCCCTACCGCACCGCCCATGGAATCGGCGAGCTCGCGTATGAGCCTGAAGTGCTCCGCCTTCTTGAGCCCCCTGCCGCCGGAGACTATCACGTCGGCCTCGGCTATGTTCACCTGCCCCGCGAGCTCCTCGACGCTCTCAAGTATCTTCGTACGGCACTTGAGCTTCTCTTCGTCGATCTGGGCCTCTATAGTTACCCCGCGGTGGTAAGGATCGAGTTTCGCCT
>DAONII010000349.1:0-1858 GCA_035405085.1 bacterium
TACGAGGACGTCTACGCAAGCTGGAAGTGGAACGTGCCGGCCGAGTACAACTTCGGATTCGACGTCGTGGACGAGAGGGCGAAGGACCGGACGAAGCTCGCGCTGCTCTCCCTTTCGGAAAAGCAGGACAAGGCGACTTACCAGACTTTCTACGAGCTCTCGTGCCTGTCGAACCAGTTCGCAAATGCACTCATCCGCCTGGGGGCGAAGAAGGGGGACCGCGCCCTCATCGTTTTGCAGAGCATACCTGAGTGGTACGCCTGTATGCTCGGCATGATAAAGCTGGGCGTGGTGCCGATGCCCGGCACCCACATGCTGACGGAAAAGGACGTCATCTACAGGCTCACGCGCGCGGAGGGATCGATCGTCATAACCGACATGCACCACGCGCCGCTCATAGAGAAGATAGCCTCGCAGTGTCCGACGCTGAAGACGAAGATAATCGTCCGCGGGTCGCGCGAAGGCTGGGCCTCCTACGAGGAAGAGATGGCGAAGAGCCCGGTACACCTCGACCGCGCCTCGGTAGAGAAGACGAAGTCCTCCGACCCGATGCTCATCTACTTCACATCCGGGACCACCGGCAATCCGAAGATGGTCCTTCACACGCACGGCTATCCGCTCGGCCACGAGGTCACGGCGCGCTTTGCGCAGTCGCTTACCGACCGCGACCTGCACTGGACCGCTTCCGACACCGGCTGGGCAAAGTGCGCGTGGGGAAAGATCTTCGGCCAGTGGATAGTCGGCGCCGCCGTCATCCAGTGGGAGACCCCCGGCCGGTTCGACGCCGACGGCCTCCTGCGCGCCATGGAGAGATACGGCGTCACCACGTTCTGCGCACCGCCCACCGTCTACCGGATGCTGATCCAGATGGACCTCTCTAAATACAAGCTGAACCTTCGCCACTGCATGAGCGCCGGCGAACCGATGAACCCGGAGGTGATAAAGGTCTGGAAGGACTTCACCGGCTGCGACATCTACGACTTCTTCGGCCAGACCGAAACCGTGTGCGTTCTCGCGAACTACCCTTTCATGCCTATAAAGTATGGCTCCGTGGGCAAGCCCACGCCGGGCCACGACGTTCGCATAGTTGACGACGAGGGGAAGGATCTGCCCGCAGACGAGGAGGGGCACATCGCTATTCGCCTGACCGGCGACCGACCTCCGGGGCTGTTCAGGGAGTACTGGAAGGATTCAGGCGAGATGGAGAAGAGCTTTCACCACGGCCACTACTTCACCGGCGATCGCGGTTACAGGGACAGCGAGGGGTACTTCTGGTTTGTCGGCCGCGGCGACGACGTCATCAAGTCCTCCGGCTACCGCATCGGCCCATTCGAGGTGGAGAGCGCCCTTCAGGAGCACCCGGCGGTCGCGGAGTCGGCGGTTGTCGGTGCTGAGGATCCCGAAGGAGTGCGCGGCGTGCTCGTCAAGGCGTTCATAGTCCTCGCGAAGGGCTACGAGCCGTCCGACGAGCTCACGAAAGAGATCCAAAACCACGTGAAGAAGACGACCGCGCCATACAAGTACCCGCGGCTGATCCAGTACATGAAGGAACTGCCCAAGACCACTTCCGGCAAGATACTGCGGAGGGAGCTGAGAAAGATTGGGTAGTGACCGATGACCGGCGTGCTGCCGGAGTCAGGGAACAGGGATCGGGGATCCGTAAGTCGTGAATCGTAAGTCGTGAGTCGCAGGGAACCCCTTGTGTCATCCTGAGGCCGTGTTGCCTGAAAGGCCGTCGTGGCCGAAGCCTGCCTGCCGGCAGGCAGGGATTTCGTGCGCTACGAGATTCTTCGTTTCACTCAGAATGACACACGGCAGGGGATTCTTCGCCCCCAACGATCTTTGGGGGCTCAGAATG
>DAONII010000350.1:0-1851 GCA_035405085.1 bacterium
GAACGTTGCGGTCTTGCCGTGAAACGAATTGCGCGGGCTGAGTTTCCCGCTCTTCAGAAGGTCGCGCAGCATCTCCGCGTGGCTTTTGACCTCGTATCTTTCGCCGAACTGCGGGTACTCGTTCTTTATCGTGTTCATGCAGTGCGGGCAGGCGGTGACTATCCTCTTCACGCCGTATTTCCTGAACGTGGCTATGTTCTCTTTCGCCAGCGTCTGGAAGAGATATTCGTTTCCGATCCTCCTGGCGGAGTCGCCGGTGCACTTCTCCTCGGCGCCCAGTATCGCGAAGGATACACCCGCCTCCTGCATGCACTTTACGAAGGCGCGGCTCACCCTTTTCGCGCGCTCGTCGAACGACCCGGCGCAGCCGACGAAATACAGGTACTCTGCGTCGCGCTTCTCGGCGAGCGTGGGAACACCGAGGCCCGCAGCCCAATCCCCGCGCGAGGCAAAGCCAATCCCCCACGGATTCGAGTTCGTCTCTATGTTTCGCAGCGCAACCTGCGCCTCGGAGGGCAGATCCCCCTTCATCAAAACGAGGTTTCTGCGCATGTCGACGATCTTGTCGACGTACTCGATAAAGATCGGGCAGGCCTCCTCGCAGGCGCGGCAGGTCGTGCAGTCCCACAGGGCCTGCGGGTCTATGGCCGTGGGGACGAGCGCTCCCGAGGCTTCCGCGGAATCCTTGGAGCGGGCGATAGCCCGGGCCTTCGTGTACAGCTCCCCCCTGAGCGCGCGCGTCAGCTCCTTCGGGTCGAGCTTCTTGCCGGTTGCGACGGCCGGGCACTGCTCGCTGCAGCGGCCGCACTCTGTGCAGCTCATGAGGTCCAGGGTCTGCTTCCACGAGAGCTCGCCGATCCTCTCGACGCCGAACGTGGTGGCCTTCTCGTCCTCGAGGTCGAGCGCAGAGAGGGCGCCGGCGGGCGAGATCCTCCTGAGGAAGACGTTCGGTATCGCGGTGATTATGTGGAAGTGCTTTCCGTACGGGAGGTAGTTGAGGAAGAGGAGTATACCTATCGTGTGAATGAAGTAGTTCGCCGCATACCATTTCTCGAGCGACGCGTCGGAGAGTTCCGCCGCGGTGAAGAGCGCTGCAAACCACATCCCCACAGGCGAGAGCGCGGCTCCCGGGTGCCAGCTGCGCGCTATCGCGGCGCCCTCCATCAAAAAATCGGTCACCATCAACACGCCTATCGCGGCGAGGATAAGGTTAGCCTCCAGCGATAGCGTGAGCTTCTTCGGGCGAAGGACCACTCGCCGGAAGAGAAGCGCGACGACGCCGGCGGTGACGAGCAGCTCGAAGAGGTCCTTTATGAGGACATAAAGGTAGCCCAGGAGGCCACCCATGAAGGGGAGACTAAAATCGGCATAAAAACCCTGGCCGAAGAGCGTTATCGTTCGTATTCCGACGGCGAGGAAGCCCCAGAAGATGAAGGCGTGCATGAGCCCCGACTTGCCGTCCATGGAGAGCAGGCGCTTCTGGCCGAAGGCGTAGACGAGCATCCCCCTGATGCGCTCCATCGGCCTGTCGATCCGGCTCTCACCTCTCCCCTTCGCCCTGAGGAGCAGCAGGCCGCGATACGCGATAGACAGCGCAAAGGCGAAAAGCCCCAGCGCGAGCGCTATCCCCATGGTTATCGGATACATGACCCCCCTCTTCCCGAGGCGTCTCACGTATTTCAACCCGCTCGCGCGGTCAACTGTGTAAACTGTTACTGAATTAGGGATCAGGGAACAGGGATCAGGGAACAGAAGCAGGGTCTCGGGTCTCGGGTCTCGGGTCTCGGGTCTCGGGTCTCGGAGATTAGCTCAAAGCTCAAAGGTGAAAGGTCAAAGGATGAGGCGCAAGCA
>DAONII010000351.1:0-1814 GCA_035405085.1 bacterium
CCTGCTGCGGCGTGGAGAGCCCCGCCGTGTGATGCAGCGCCACCGACCTGCTCTCGGCGACCATGCGGTCTATCAGCTTCATGCGCGCGGGATTCAGCGCGACGGTCGAGTAGCGTTTATGCAGTTCCTCCCGGGTTTTTTCCGGAAGGGTCGCGATCCTCCGGTCGAAGGAGTTTTGCTCATGAATTCCGATGACCCCGAGGCGCCAACCCGTCGCCCCGAAGTACTTGGAGAACGAGTAGACGAGAATCGTGTTTTCGGGTATCGCGGCGGCGAGTGAACGGAAACCGTTCACGAAGGTTCCGTAGACGTCGTCGGTCACGATTATGAGGTCGCGGCGCTTCGTCTTTACGATTTTTGCTATCCTCTCCAGCGTCGCCGTGGAGACGGCGACCGAGGCCGGGTTGGCAGGGTTTACGAGGAAGAAGATCTTCACCGCCGGGTCGGCGAGCTTGTCTATCTCCGAATCCGGGTACTGCCACCCGATCTCCTCGTTTTGCTCGAGCTCGAGCTCCACGAACCGGTAGTCGGAGAGCCTCGGTATCTCTATGTACGGGGTGAATATGGGGGTGCCCATCGCGATCTTGTCCCCCTTGTGGAGCAGCTTGTTCTCGATGAGGCTCCTGAAGACGTAGTCCATCGCGGCGGTGCCCCCTTCGGTTGCGAAGAGGTCGAAACCGTCCGCCGCGGGGTCGCCCGAAAAAACCTCCTGCCTGAGATAGGTTCGGACGATCTTCTCGCAGCACGGGAGCATGCGGTCCGGCTCCGGGTAGTGGTCGCCGGTCATCGCGTCCACGAGTTCGAACATCACCGCGTCCGGATCCATCTTCATCTCCTTGCAGGCGAACGCGAAGGCCCTGCCGAGGAATTCCGCGCCCGGAGCCCTGTCGTTTCTTTCGAGAAAATGGCTGAATCGGGCCGCGACGCCGCCCCTGTCGGGCGCACCCCCTATTGCCGGGAGATCGACCACGCGCTCGGCTTCCTCCACCGCGAAAAGGCCGAGCTGGCAGAAGGCCTGTCGCGGGGCCACGGAGACCCAGTTCGGGTTTCCTCGGCCGGCGTTCAGCATCGCCCTGTCGGCGTGGGCTTTTGCGATGGAGATCAGCTTGTCCTTCAGCTCGAACGGGCTCAGCCCCTCGTACTTTTTCTCCACTGACTGCCTCATGAATCCTCCCTTCAGAAATCGTAGCTTATGTCTAACCCTCCCCAAACGAGATATGTGTCAAGGTTCGGGTCCTGCCTTATCTTCCTTCGTATTTCGGGGACCACGTGAACGGCGACGTTCACGGCGGGCTTGAATGTGACTCCGCACGCGCTCCACGAAGCTCCGAGCATGAAAGCGAGCGCGTCGATGTTCGTGTCGGTCGGCCCGTAGTGGGAGGAAAGATAGCTCCCGTTCCCCATGTTGAGCAGTGCTGACGCCAGCAGCGTCATTCCGCTTCGGAATGCGTGGTTGTAACCCACGCCGACGTTTGCGTAAACCTGCCCGGCCACCTGCTTGATGCGTGCGCGCATACGCCCGAAGAGGTCGAAGTCGCCGAGGTTGTAATGGACGTAGAGATTGCCCTCTATGACGGGAGCGGGTGTGTAGTCGAGGGAATTCGCGTCTCCGTTCGGGAACACCATGAAGGTGAAATAGGGGTGGATTGTCAGGTTGCCGACGTGGGCCGTATAATATGTAGTGAAGTCGACTTCGTTGAACTGCCACTGGTTCGCCTCGTCGTTGATGACGAAATTTGACCATACGTTGAGGCCAAGCCCGTAGAGCTCCGCGGTCGCCGAGGGTTGCCAGACCGGGCCGCGGGAGTCGGGGA
>DAONII010000352.1:0-1812 GCA_035405085.1 bacterium
GGCGAGCGGTTCGCCCGTACGCTTATCCTGCCTCGGTCGTTCCGGCGCTTTTGGGCGCCGCAATCGCCCGGGCAGAAGGTCACCCGCCTGAGATCTTTCTCCTTATCCTTGTGCTAGCGGGGGTGGTCTCCGCGCACACCGGCGGTAATCTCGTTAACGATTACGTGGACTTCAGGCGGGGGGTCGACAGGCCCGGCACCCTCGGCGGAAACGGCGTCCTGGTAGAGGGCCTCATGACGCCGCGCAAAACCCTCTTCGGTGCGGCTGCATCCTTCGCGCTGGCCGCGGCGGTTGCGTTTCCGCTCATGGTCTTGGGAGGCCTGCCTGTAGCGGGGCTCGCCCTATTCGGGTTCTTCGCCGCGGTCGCGTATGTCGCGCCGCCTTTCGGTCTCAAATACCGGGCCCTCGGGGATCTGAACGTCTTTTTGTCCTTCGGCGTAGGAATCACGCTCGGGAGCTACATGATACAGGCCGGCGCGTTCTCATGGGCGCCGGTCGCCGCGGGGGCGGTCTACGGCCTTTGGGTCGTGGCGCTCCTTCATATAAACAACACGCGCGATATGGAGGACGACGCCGCCGACGGTACGAAGACGGTTGCCGGAATCCTCGGGCAGCGCCTTGCGCGCGCAACCTACGCATTTCTGGTGCTCGGTTCATACGCCCTCGCCGCCGTTCTCGCCTTCGCTGCGGTGATCCCGCGCGGCGCACTCCTTTGTTTTGTGACCCTGCCGCTCGGGGTCGCGCTCGTCGTGCGGGTGCTGCCCGCCTCCTCTGGGAGGGAGGAGCTCGCGGCGGCGGTATTCAGGACGCCGCTGTATTCGCTTTTCTTCGGCCTCGCGATGACCGCGGGCGTCGTTTTTCTGTAGCCTGAAGCCAGGAGGGGCAAATGAAGAGCCACGAAGAGATCGTGAGGGGAGTCTGCGAGCAGGTGAGATCTCGCGCAACCGCGAAGGCCCCGGTGAAGATAGTGAAGGACGCGGTCTCGCACTTCGTGCCGAACCCTGATGCGAACGACGACGCGCCCAGGATCGACCTTCGGGGTCTTGACCGCGTGCTCGAGGTGGACACGTTAGCGAAGACATGCACTGCCGAGGCCGGCTGCACCTTCGAGAAGCTGGTTTGCGAAACCCTGAAGTACAACCTCGTGCCGATGTGCGTGCCGGAACTCAAGGGGATAACGGTTGGCGGCGCGATCTCCGGCTGCTCGATAGAATCGATGTCCTACAAGCACGGCGGTTTTCACGACAGCTGCACGCAGTACGAGGTCGTCACCGGCGACGGGAGGCTCTTGACCTGCGGCCCCGATGAGGACGGGGAACTCTTCGAGATGATCCACGGCTCGTACGGCACGCTGGGGATCCTGACACAGGCCAAGTTCAAGCTCGTCTCCGCGCCTCCCTATGTGCGCATGAAATACGTGCATCTGGAAAGCTTTGCGGAGTTCGAGCGCGAGATTCACAGGTGGATGAGGGAGCCGAACGTCGACTTCATAGACGGCATAGTACATGCGAAAGATCACTTCGTGCTGTGCCTGGGTGCTTTCGCCTGGGAGGCTCCTTACTACAGCGACTACAGCTGGCTCTCGGCTTTTTACAAGAGCACGGAGGTGTTGAGCGAGGATTATCTCCGCACCGAGGACTACTTCTTCCGCTACGACGCCGAGTGCCACTGGCTCACGAAGACCGTGCCGGGAATGAGCTCGTGGCCGCTTCGCCTCCTTTTGGGGAAGCTCGTGCTTGGCTCCACCAACCTCATCAAGTGGTCGAAGCGCATAAGGCCTCTGCTGCGCCTCAAGAGGAGGCCCGAGGTCGT
>DAONII010000353.1:0-1806 GCA_035405085.1 bacterium
CAAGGCCCACCACAGACCGCCACCGATCAGCAGGACAAATAGCAGCAGGACCGATGCCCCCCAGATCACCCGCGTCCTGCGGCAAGGCCTTGGATCGCCGCACGACCTCCCCACGAGGCAGCACACCCATTCCCAGTGCAAAACTATATGGACGACGATCAGCGCAACGGTGGCGACCGACAGCCACGCGTGGATCTGGCCGAAGCCATGCCTGCTCATACCGAAAATCATGAGAAAATGTCCGCTCCCCGGCGGCAAGAGGAACTGCATTATCGCCCCGGTGGCTATCAGGGCCGCCATCGCAACAAGCAGCGCTATGTCTATCCAGAAATTCAGCGAATTACGGGTCATGGAGTCACCCCCCGCCGGCAAGTCATACAGACCCGGCCGGTTTCGTCAACCTCTGGCGCGCCCTGCCCGATGAAGGGCAGCGAGAAGTCCTTATGGCTTGCCCGGGAATCCCTGTTCGGGTAGACCGGATTCGCAGTCGGGAAAGGGGGCGAGGATGACGTTCAAGGAAATCGTCGGACTTATCAACTCCGTGGTCTGGAGCGACGCCCTCGTGGTCCTTTGCCTCGCGGCGGGGCTCTTCTTTTCATTCAGGACCCGCTTCCTTCAGGTGCGCCTCGTCGGGGAGATGGTAAAACTCATGTTGGAGGGGCGCGAGTCACGCCGCGGAATATCCTCTTTTCAGGCGCTGGCCGTATCGCTTTCCGGCCGCGTAGGCACCGGCAACATCGCGGGCGTGGCTACCGCGATAGCTATGGGCGGTCCGGGCGCCGTCTTCTGGATGTGGACGATAGCTTTTCTCGGCGCGGCGACCGCATACGTCGAGGCGGCGCTCGCCCAGATCTACAAGGTGGAAAAACAGGGGGAGTACCGCGGCGGACCGGCCTTCTATATAGAAAAGGGGCTCGGCATGCGCCGGTACGCTATCGCGTTTGCCGTGGCCACGATAATCGGCGAGGGGCTCTTTTTGCCCGGCGTGCAGTCGCACAGCATCGCCGCGGGGCTAAACCACGCGTTCGGCGTGCCCCCTTTGATTACCGGCATCGGAATCGTTTTGCTCCTTGGGTTCATAATCTTCGGCGGGATCAAGCGCATAGGGCACGTGGCGCAGGTCGTAGTGCCGTTTATGGCGGTCGGCTACGTTCTCGTCGCCTCTGTGATCATCGCGATGAACTACGAAAAGATCCCGGCAGTCACCTCTTTGATCTTCTCCTCCGCGTTCGGCATACACCCTCTCTTCGGGGGCGCGATAGGAAGCGCGATCGCCTACGGCGTGAAACGCGGCGTCTATTCGAACGAGGCCGGTCAGGGCTCCGCGCCACACGCCGCGGCCGCGGCCGAGGTGACACACCCCGCGAAGCAGGGGCTTGTGCAGGCATTTTCCGTATACATCGACACGCTGCTCGTCTGCTCCGCCACCGCTTTCATGATACTCGTCACCGGCGCGTACAACGTGGCTGCCAAGGGCGGAGGATTCATAGTGGAGAACATGCCCGGCGTCGAGATGGGCCCGGTGTACACGCAACAGGCGATCGACGCGACGCTCGGCGGAGGCTCCGCATTCGTGGCGATCGCCCTATTCTTCTTAGCGTTCACGACCCTCATGGCCTACTACTACATAGCCGAGACGAACGTAGTGTATTTAGAGAAGAGCTCGCGGCAGAAATGGATGGTCGCCCTGCTGCGCTTCGCGCTTCTCGCGGCCACGTTCTGGGGCACAGTGCACACGGCCACCACGGCGTGGGAGCTGGGCGACATAGGGGTGGGGATAATGGCCTGGCTCAACATCGTGGCGAT
>DAONII010000354.1:0-1806 GCA_035405085.1 bacterium
ACGAGCCCCGAAAGCGCTATGAACGCGGGGTGGACGAAAGCCGCGAGCAAAACGCCCAGCAGGACGAGAGCGCCGGCGATCGTCCTTATCTGGCGCTCCACGGAGAGCCTCCCCTCCCCCTTCACGACCTCGAAGCCCTCCTTGCGCCATGCGGTTATACCGCCGCGCATTATCTTCACGCACGGAACGCCGGCCTGCACGAGCATGTCGGCGGCCATCGGCGAGCGGTTGCCGGTGCGGCACAAAACCACGTATCCGGCACCCGTGCAGCCGAGCTCCGAAACCCGGCTCGTTATCGAATCTATCGGAACGTTCAACGACCCCTCTATGTGTTCCTCGCCGAACTCCGACTCGGAGCGAACGTCTATGAGCTTCACGTCCGGATGAGAATCGACCATCACCCTGGCCTCGCGCGGCGAGATCGTCTGCATCGCGGCGGCCTCACCCCTGCGGTTCACGCGGATTATGTTGTCTATATTGAACGGCTTGGGCAGCTCCTTGGCCCTCGCGCGCGTGAGAAAAGCGGCGCGGTCGGTCTCGGAGAGGAATGGGTTGTTCTTCTTCTCGCGGGCGATCGTCGACTTGATTTTGCCGTGGTAATCATGGCCGGGGTAGACCGTGGTTTCGTCGGGCAGCTCCCTCAGCCTCGAGAGGGTTTCGAACATGGACTCCGGCGATCCGTTCTGGAAGTCGGTGCGCCCCACGCTGCCGATGAGGAGCACGTCGCCGGTGAGGATCGCGCCCTCCCCGAATATGCTTATCGCATCGTCTGTATGGCCGGGGGTGTAGATGATCTTAAGCTCCGCATCCCCGACTTTTAGCGTGTCGCCGTCCCTCATGCTCCTGTCGGCGACCTCCGATATTGCCTTCTCGTGCATCATGACCGGCACGTTGAATTTCTCCTTCATCACAGCCGCCAAAGAGAAGTGGTCCGCATGCGTGTGGGTGTCGACTATCGCGTTGAGAGAGAGCTTCTTCCTGCCAAGGTATACCTCGTACTCCTCGAGAAGACTTATGTGCGGGTCGACGACTATCGCCTCCCCCCCCGAGCTCAGCACGTACGAACAGCAGCTCCCGGCCGCGAACCTCTTTATCCTGAAATCCGATCCCATGTCCCCCTCCGCTTAGAAAGAAAATTTGATCTCCGTCGCCAGCACGTCGAAATTGAGCCAGTCGTTTGTCTCCCTCTTGGCCTGCCACAGGTAGTAGAGCTTTATCTTGAGGCTCTTCCACGGTCTAGCGGAAAAGCCGGCCGAAAGCCGGCTGCGGTCGAACGTACCGCCCTTGACATCGATGAAGATCTCCTCGGCCGCGAACGGCTCGATCTTAATCGCGGTCCACGAAAGCGGCGGGACCACCTCCAGCTTGTTGCGGTAGCGCACCTTATAGGCGGCGTCGGTCAGGATGCGCAGCTCGAACATGTTCCGGTTTGAGAATTTGAAGCCGTTGATTTTAAAGGAAAATCTCGCATCGAGATGCGGCCTGTACTCGCGGTTCCAGCCTACGGCGGGCGCGACGTCGTCGAAGTACTCGCGCTCGAAGACCTGTTTGTAGCCCAGGGCGACTCCGAACCAATCGTAGAAGCTGTATATCAGGGTCGCATCCGGCGAGACGCGGTAGAGCGTGCCCATCTCGTTTCCGAACCTGAATTCGCCGCTGAGGGCAAGCTTGAGCCCGCGGCAGAGCTTCGCATCGAGGCCGAAAGAGCTCCAGTACTGTGGGTCATTGTGTGCGTGGGCGGGCGGCGCCGCCGCCACCAGGAAGGCGAAAGCGACGAGGGGGGCGGCGGATCTGCACAAACGCCCT
>DAONII010000355.1:0-1806 GCA_035405085.1 bacterium
GCGGCCTCATGCCGAAGCAGCAGTCCCAGATCGTCGGCCACTACAACAGGATGCTAAGGAACCCGAAGTTCGGCAAGGGTCTGATATCCGGCGGGAAGATAAACGCGAAGGGGATGAATGTCCTCTTCAAGTCCATTCCCAAGGGCGTAAACTCCGGTGCGCCGGTACTCTACCTGAAGTATCAGCAGTCGGTGGACCCCAAGCAGCAGAAGAAGGGAAAGGTGAAGGGGGTAAAGGGCAACAAGGGGAAGGCCCTGCAGATGAAGGGCAAGTAGACGAAGGGAGTGCGCCATGGGTGGAATAAATGGATTTCCAGCGAATGCCGACGAGACGGCGCCGCCGACGGTCGCAAGCGGCGCCTATTCCGGCGAGGTCATAGGCGTGTGCAACGAGTTTTCAAAGACGATGAGAATCGCCAGCGTAGAATTCACGAAGGAGGAGGCCGTCGATCCGTGAGCGCTGCGGGTACGAGGAGAGCGAGTTTCACCTCGACGCCGACTCCTCGCGCGAGGGGGTCTACTGCTTCAAATACGACAACGCGAGCTTGAACAGGATGTGCGCGAAGAGCGTAACCCCCGATATCTTCGGAGAGACGCATCTCGACGTGTGGGTCGGCAAGCTTCCTTTCGCGGAGGAATCGAGGTTTCAGAAGTTCAAGGACGACTACGATCCGTACATGATGAGCACCTCGAACTTCTTCACCGCATTCATCGACGCCGTACCCATCGGCCTTGCGTTCTCCGCGCCGTACTGGATCCCGTTGTTCGTGGGGAAGGCGAAGCCGGCCGTGGAGGGCGTTTGCAAGAAGGTAGCCGATTTCTTCAAGAGGCCGCCGAAGGACCCGCCCGCGGGCGGCTCATCGGGCGGCGACGGCCCTAAGAGCGACATAATCATCCTCCCCGGCGACCCGGAGTTCACGATGAAGCGCGAGGCGGCGGCGGATGCCTCCGCACTTGCCCTTTTGGGCTACGCGCTTGTGGATGCCGCCAAGGCCGCCGTGCCGTTCGTTAAGGGTGCCCTGAGCGCGGCTTCGTCCTTCATGATAATGCCAGCCCCGGTCATGGAGCAGATGATGGACCCGGACAGGGGCCTGCCGCCCGACGCATAGGCAGACCTCCCAACAGAAGCATTTTTCGCGCAACTTTTCTCCTGCCCTGCCGACAAACTCCACGGGCTGAAGGCCCGGTGCGCTACCCCTCTCTCTTTATGCCGAGCGGCCGCAAACATGCCTTCGCCTGAGGAGATATCATGACTATCCAGATGAAGTCCTGCGGAAGGATCATCAACGAGGACGGGAGCCCTATACCCAAGAAGTATCGGCGCGGCTGCAAGGCGATCGAAGACTACCCGAAATGTTACTTCAAGGACGCTCAAACCGGCGAGAAGGATGTCGGGGCTGTAAAGAGCGAGGACGGTTGGGACGGCGTCAGGCGCATAACCATAACCGACAGGAAGAAAGCCGACGGAAAGACGGTGCCGTGGATAATCGACCACGACCCGACCGCAGATCTCCCCGCAGGCCATCGAAACCCTACGCTCGAGGATCTCCACTTCATCACGAAGCAGCAGCTGGGTTTCACCAAGGATAGCGATGGGCTTTCGAAGTTCAATATTATCTGCCGGTCGAACCTGCAGACGGACCCGAATGAGCCGTACAAATTCTTTTTTGCAAAGAGCTATTTCTCCGACCACGCCTCGAAGGTCCTTTTCAAGAACGAGTACAGCCGCCTCGAGAACGGTGAGAAGTTTTATCGGGGCGAGGCCTTTGCGCTCGATATGGAGGAGGGCAGGTCTCTGGTCGCCGCT
>DAONII010000356.1:0-1805 GCA_035405085.1 bacterium
CGGTCCAGAAGCTCCTGGGGCACCAGACCCTGTCACAGACAACGCGTTATGCCCACTTATCGAACGGTGCCCTCCGGAACGCCGTCGATCGTCTTAATGAAAAAATGAAGGCGGACCAGGTCAAAAAAGAGGCTGCGAATATTATCGAATTAAAGACATAACGTTTACGACGAGCAAGCCAAGCGAACCGACATGGACCACCACCTGCTTCCAATCCATATTCCAGGAACATCAGCAGCAGGAGGATTAAGTGATTGATATAATCAAAAAGCGTATCAATGAGCTGAAGCTGCGATGGGAAAAAAGCGAGCTCAGCCCGGAGGAGCTACAGGAGTTCAATGCCCTCGTCGATGATGTTATCCGAACGGCCCGGCAGCCGACCATCTACGGAAAGAACGAGGAAAGACCGGAGGAGTTTCTTCTAAAATTAGCGGAAAGGCGGATCAAAGGAGCCGTAGGGGCATTCCTCAAAGAAAAAGAAGAGCAGGAGGAAGCAAAAAAGGAAGGGCCGGAAGCTGTTCAGATGCTATTTAATGATTATTTCATCATGGCACAACTTATCGTTTTGCTGGCTATCCTGGGAGATTCGCTCGAACATAAGGCCCGTGCAAGTATAGTAAAAAAACATGCTGTGGCATTTGACCCTACCGAGTCGCGTTTTATTGCGATGGTCAATACAGACATTGCTCGTGATGTTAAGTGGATTCTAAAAGAATGCACACCGAACAAGGATGATTACCCGGATTTCGATTTCCAGACATGGGCTATCTTAATGGCAACGCGGGAGCGAGGAAAAACCCCGGAAAAGGGGGGTCTCGCTTACGACCCCGACTACCGGGAAAACCGCCTGCTCGACCTCATACAGGATCTGGAGCTTGTCGAAGCTCAATACGAGTTGCACAAGCGGGGACACCACCCGTATCAGAAGCGCTTCAAGACCCGAAAACAATTTGAGTCCTGGGTAAAAGAGCAATATGGTTACACCCGGGCCGAGCTTGAGGGTGAAATTCGGATAACCCGAAAGCAGACCCCCAATTTTTTTAGCTACGTATTCGGCCGCGAAGGCTCCCGGCGGCCTTTCCTTAAGACCCGGCTTTGGGAGATCATGCGGCACAGGCGCAAACAAGAGAAGAAAGACGCTTTTTCTTACGTTTTCTCAGATGTGGACGTGGACACGCTGGGAGACCCGGATGTGGCAGGCAGACGCGGTAATGAATACGATTGACACCGGAGTCAGTAACGACGAAATGATCGTCCCTCCTATTGCTGGAACCGCAAGGTCCTCAATCTTTCGATAGCCCAGCTGAATTTTTTCCTACTTTGTCAGATGATCGCCCCTTCCCCCGCTTTTTTATAAGCACGCGTTATCATTCTATATCTAACGGAAGCATAAAATCCCCTTCAAAATAGTCTTTTAATTTCAAACACTAACAAGGATCGACCCTCTTCCTCCTATTTCCTATCAAAAAGTCCCTTCTTTGCCGGGGGACGGAAAGGATGCTGGGCATGTATGACTTTAGGCGCCTCAAGGAAAAGTGGCCATCACAGGTAGTCGCACGAAGCGATGTTCGGAATTTCACGGGGGGAATTGTGAGCCCCAAGTCCCTGGCCAATGCAGAGAGCCTCGGCACGGGACCTCGGTCCCATCGCTACGGGAAGAAGGCATTTTATGACGTTGACGATCTCATCGAATGGCTCCAAGCACGGCAGGAAGAGAAACGATGAGTAACGGAGACGACATCAACGAGAAAGTTAGGCAGCGAGTCGAGGAGGAAAAAGAGAGGTACGGCGACACTTTCGAGGCC
>DAONII010000357.1:0-1782 GCA_035405085.1 bacterium
CACGGCATCGTCGCGCCGCGCGATCAGCTTCGCCTGCGTGAGGATCGCCGCCGCATCCTCGGTGGCCCTCTCGGTGCCTGCGCGGAGCGCCTCGGAGAACTCCACCCCCTTGCCCTCGAGGTAGGAGGCGAGAAGCTCGAAGTCGCGCGCGAACCCCTCCGTCGTCACACCGCGCCGCGCTCCCGCGAGAAGCGCGCAGGCGGCCACTGCGGTGGGCGTTGCCACCGCGTGACGGTTTATCTCGTGGCAGATGCGGTAGGCGATATCGTCGATCGCCTCGTAATCCTTAGGGCTCTGCGCGGCGGCGATCGGGGAGCCGAAGTGCACGTATATAGAACCGTAGCGCGTGCGGGGCCGCCGCAAAAACTTCGTGAGGCTGATAAGGCTCGAAGTGCGCTCCTTCTCCTTCGTCTCCCCTCCCAGCTCCCTCTCGAAGCTCTTCTGCTCTATCACGCGGTCGTAGGTGATCGAGACCGGTATGAAGCGCAGGTTTTTGACTCCGGCCTCCGTAGCCGCTGCGTGAAGCATCTTGAGCATCCCCTTGCGGGGCTTCATGAGCTTCCCGGTCCTGCTCCGTCCGCCCTCGATGAAGAACTCCTGGCTGTACCCCTCCTTGAGCAAAACCTTGAGGTAGGCCTGGAGCACCGCCTTGTACAGCGGGTTGTCCCGAAAGGCGCGCCTGATGAAGAACGCGCCGCCGCGCCGGAATATGGGGCCGAGCGGCCAGAACTCCAGATTTATGCCGGCCGCTATGTGCGGCACGGTCATTCCCCTGTGGTAGAGGATGTGCGACAGGATGAGGTAGTCGGCGTGGCTCTTGTGGTTCGGTACGAAGACGACGGGCCCTTCGGCGTATAGCTCCTTTGCCTTCTCCAGCCCCGCTTCGTCCACCTGGAAGTTGTCGAAGATCCTTCTGAAGGCGTATCCGAGGACGCGGTCGAGGAGCTCTATCGCTGTGTAGTCCAGGTCGGCCGGTATCTCCTTCGCGTAGCGGGCTGCGAGCTCGCGCAGGTCGTCGGCCGGCTTGCCCATCTCCGCCGCTATCCCGCAGATCGTGCGGTCGAGCTCGTCGTCCGCCGACAGCTCGTTTACGAACCAGCGCCTGGGGCGTATCGGCGGCCCTGTTATCGTGCGGCGCTTCGCCTTGAACGCGACGGCCAGCGAGTCGCGAAGCTTGGCCGCCAGGCTTGCGTCATCACCACCCTCCCAGCTTATGAACGAGGAGAGGTCTATGGGTTCCCCGATGGCCGCACGCGCCCTCTGTTTGTAGTTTCGCCAGAAGAGGACGATCTTTCGTATCGCGCCCGGGTTCTCCTTTTCGCCGAAGAGTATGTCCACCACCGTGCGCCTGGTGCCCTCCGGACGTCGGCTCCAGAGGAAATCGAGCGGGACGACCGTTATCGGTTTCTTCGAGAGCCTCTGCGCCTCTATGAGCGAGGCGAGCACGCGCGAGGGGCCGGTGAAGAAGAGGCCGTCGTCGGTGAGGTCGGAAGGGGAGATCGAGAGAAGTACGCTCTCTCCGGCGGCCACCATGCCCGCGAGGCGGGCGTCGGCGAGCGGATCGAGGATGCGACCGTGTTCCCCTATCTCGGCCTCCTGCGCGAATATCGAATCCCAGTATGCGCCCCATTTCATCCATCGGCGCATCGTCAGGGCGTTCGTGTAGGTCGAAAGAGGCAGCTTCTCGTGCCTGAAGAGGTGGTTGAAGTAGTGGTATTCGAGCTGTCCGGCGTTTTTTGCGACGTATACGAGCGTGGAACCCTTCGCCGCTTCGCGCAGCTT
>DAONII010000358.1:0-1777 GCA_035405085.1 bacterium
AACCCGCATCCACCACCGACGCCCCTGCATTCCGTTCGACGAGGCGGCCGACCGCCTTCAGCCGCTTCAGGCTCACGACTCTGTCCGCACCAGCGACGGGGAGATGCGAGTTTTTAGCGACGTCGAGAACTGTGCGGCGGTGCCCGCGCCACTCGTAGAAGTGTGTGTGGCCCGCCTTGAGCAGCGCCTCAACGACCGGTGGGACGGGGCGGCCCTCCCGCTCGAGCCTCTTTGCAACCTCGGGTACACCAAGCGCATCCCATGTCTCGAAGGGACCCAGCTCCCAGTTGTAGCCCCACCTCATGGCCGAATCTATCGGCACGGGCCCGTCCGCTATCTCCGGAATCCGCATGGCGGCATAGATCATGGTCTGCGAAACGACCGGCCAGGCTATCTCGCCTGCCTGATCATCGGCAAATACGACCCTGCGCAATCTCTCGGCCGGATCGCCGATGCGCGAGGCCTCGACGAGCGAGGGGGTGGAAAAGTTGACCTTGGGCCTGTACTCGAGGGTATTCGGGTCGAGGGCTAATATCCTGCCGCTTAGGCGATCCTTCCGGTAGAAACCACCCTCGGATTTGTCTCCGACTAAGCCCTTCACCACCATCTGCTGAAGAAACTGCGGTATCCTGCAGCGCCCGATGTCCGGATCGTTCTGGCATCCCTTCACGAGCTCGGCGGCCACGAAGGTGAGGATGTCCACACCGGCCATATCCACCGTGCGAAAGACGCCCGACTTTGGCCTCGCCGTCGGTTTCGAGAGGACGGCATCGACCGCCTCTATGGGCCATCCCTCCTCCACGAGGCGATGAATCGTGTCGAGGGCGTAGAAGACCCCTATCCTGTTCGCTATGAATAGCGGGGTGTCGTTTGCGTAAACCACGCCCTTGCCGAGCTTCCCTTGGGCAAAGCGGCAGACCTCCTCCGCAGCGGAAGGATCCGCATCACCGGACACGACCTCCAGAAGCTTCATGTACCTGGGCGGGTTGAAGAAGTGCGTTACGAGAAAGCGCTCCCTCGTCTTACGGTTCATCCCCTCGACCAGCGACTTCCGCAAAAGCCCCGATGTATTGGAGGACAGGATTGCGTCGCCCGACATCTCTTCGCCGACCAAGGAGTAAATTCGTCGCTTTATATCGGCCCGCTCGACCACCGCCTCTATTATCCAGCTGCACGACGAGAGGCGCCGGACGTGATCCTCGATGTTGCCCGGCCTTATGCGAGAGGCGTCCTTCCCGCAGTAGAGCGGAGCGGGCTTCATCTTAAGCAGTCGCGACACCGCCGAAGAGGCCAGCCTGTCGCGCGAACGCGAATCTTCGCTCGGCCCCAGATCACCAGGCACGACATCGAGCAGCTCCACATCGCAACCGGCCCCCGCAACAAGCGCCGCGATCTGGGCTCCCATCGCCCCGGCGCCGACCACCCCTACCCTTTTGATGTCTGTTGGCAAAGAGGCCCCTATTATATCTGTGACCTGTGACCAGCGATCCTAATTGCTTTGAGCTTTGAGCTTTGAGCTTAATACCGTATCCTACCCGACCCTCTCTATTATCATCGCCATCCCCTGGCCGCCGCCGACGCACATCGCGGCCATGCCCAATGCCGCGTCGCGATCCAGCATCGAATGGACGAGCGTTGTGATTATTCTGGCCCCGCTCATCCCCAACGGATGCCCAAGCGCTATCGCACCGCCATTCACGTTAGTCTTCTTATCGTCGAGTTCGAGCTCCCTGCACACGGCTATCGCCTGCGAGGCGAAGGCCTCGTTCAGCTCGAC
>DAONII010000359.1:0-1774 GCA_035405085.1 bacterium
GCCCCGGGGCTCCGACGCCAGGGTGTCTAAACTCGAAGAGGTGGCCTCGGATTACTCGCGCACCCCTGCCGGGCGAGCTGCGATGATGGAGCTAGGCGGCATCTATTTCGAGCGCAAGGATTACGACAAGGCACAGGAGACGTTCGGGATGCTCGCGGGCAGAAGCCGCAACCACCCGATGCTCAAGATAGCCGCCCTTCACCGCATCGCAGAGACGCAGCTCGCGAAGGGGGATCCGAAGTCCGCGGCGGAGACCTATCTCAAGGCCGCTGCGGATCCGTCGAACCTCATAGGGCCGGAGAGCCGCCTGAGGGCCGCAGCTGCCTTTGAAGCCGCCGATGACGCCGATCGGGCCGCGGCCCTGTATAAACAGGTGATCGAGGATGCGAAGGAAACCGACCGCGCCGCGCGCGAGAAGGCGGAGGAACGCCTCATATGGATGACCGCCGAGAACAGGATTGCAAAATGACTCGAAGAATTGCCTGCGCGCTGCTCGCTTTGGCTGCGGGGTTCTTCGCGGTTTTTTTCTCCGCTGAGTGCCAAGCCGTATATCGCGAGAAACCCAAGACCCATTTTCTGAGCTGGGAGTCGAAGAACCGTCCGGAAGAGTTGCGCAAGAGCAGGCAGTACAGGGGGGACGTCCGCCGTCTTCGCGTGAGCAAGGACAGGATCGCCAAGCTCAAGAAGTCGAGCTTCTGGAACAAGCGCCCCTACCAGTTCAGCACGCCCGCGATATCCGGGGACCGGCTCTACATAGGAGCGGACGCCGGCAGATTCTACGCGATAGAGGTCCCGCGGGGGAAGAAGCTCTGGGATTTTGTGACCGAGGGCCCTGTCCAGTCCAAGGCCGCGGTCTTCGAGGAGACCGTTTACTTCTCCGACACGAAGGCGAACGTCTACGCCCTCGACGCGGCCACGGGCGAGGAGAGGTGGAGGGCGAAGCTCGACACGGAGGTCCTCGCCGAGCCGCTCATAAGCGGGGGTCGGGTTATAATCGCCGACATGTCCGGCCGGCTCTACGCCCTCGACCGCTCGACAGGCGGCCAGATATGGCACACGCCGCCGGCGGACCAGGGCATAGGTTTTTCTGTGCGGCGCGCCTCCTCGCCGGTGGAGGGCGGAGGGCTCATCATCGTCGGCACCCAGTCCGGCGGGGTCATCGCATACAGATCCTCCGACGGATCCGTCGCCTGGTCTAAGCAGATAAGCGACAGACAGACGCAGGTGAACGACGTCGACAGCAAGCCGCTCGTGATAGGAGGGCGCGTCTACGTGACGTCGGCCGAGGGGACCATGGCCGCCATGGATATCTCGAGCGGAGACATACTCTGGATAGCCGACGCCGGCGGAGTAAACGACCCCATTTTGCACGAGGGGAAGATCTACGCGAGCGGCGGCGGGGTGATCTCGGCCGTCGATCCGGAGACCGGCGCCATATTCTGGCAGCAGGATCTGGAGACCCCCGAGATATCCTCCCCGGCGGGAGGGGAGAGATACGTCGCGGTAGTCACGACGATGGACAAGCTATTCATAGTGGACTCGGAGAAGGGGGACATCCTTTTCGACCGGTACATACGCAAGGGGAGCTTCGGCGATCCCGTGACAGAAGGGGACGGCCTCTATCTGCTCTCCAATTCGGGAGCCCTCTACGGCTTCAAGATCCGAGAGCTGCCTCCGAAGAAGGGCAAGGCGCAGGGCAAAGAGAAGTAGGGCGCGAGGCGCAAACGAAGGGCGGGGGTGCGAAAAGGCCCAAAGCCTTTTGTCCTGATACATC
>DAONII010000360.1:0-1768 GCA_035405085.1 bacterium
CGACTTGCCTTCGAGAGCTGCTTGGAGTCGTTGAGACCGGGCAGTGAGCAGGATGGCGGCAAGACCACCGCCGCCGCCACGACGGGACCAGCGAGGGGGCCGCGGCCGGCTTCGTCGACGCCGGCGACTAAACGAAAGCCCTCTGAAAAGAGGGCTTTCTCGAAAAGCAAAAGATCGTTCGGGGGCGCATTCACCGGATCAAGCTGTCTGGCCTTCCTGCGCCTCTTGGGCTGGCTCATCGACGACCTCTTCCATGATCTCGCCCTCAAGGCCCGGGACGTATTCGCGCCCCTCGATGCGGGCGGCCTTGCCGGAGAGCTCGCGAAGGTAATAGAGCCTCGAGCGCCTCACCTTGCCGGCGCTGGCTACCTCGATGCGGTCGATCTGCGGCGAGTGCAGCGGAAAGCAGCGCTCTACGCCGACTCCGTATGAGGTCTTCCGGACGGTGAACGAAGCGCTGGATCCTCCGCGACGGCGACGGATGCAGACGCCCTCGAATATCTGGATGCGCTCCTTGTCGCCTTCCTTGATCTTGCAGTGGACCTTGAGCGTGTCGCCCGGACGAAACTCCGGCAACCCCTTGCGAACCTGCTCCTGAGATATCGTGTCTACGAGATTCATGACCAGCTCCCTTAATACGAAAACCCCTGAAAAACCGTGGGCTTTTACAGATTAGCCCCTTCTTTGTCAACCGATAAACGGAGCCAGGCGGAGGGGCTCACACAACAAAGGCTCCACAAAAAAAACCGCGGACCACAAACCCTTACAATGCAACAACTTAGCCCTGCCGACCCTTCTCACCTCGCTTGCCCTGCCGGCTTTGCTTGCCTTGATTGCTTTGCCCTTCTCAGCTTCTAAGCCTCTTAGCCTCTGAGCTTCTCGCAGCCTTTCTCGCCTTGCTGGCTTTTCTCGCCTTGCATGCCCTCATCCCTTTGCCTCTCCTTTACCCATGCCCTCTCTTCGCCCGTCAAGTCCGCCTTATAAAGCAGTTCCGGCCGGCGCTCGAGCGTGCGCCTGAGCGCCTCGCGCCGCCTCCACTTCGTTATCTCGGCGTGGTGGCCGGAGAGCAACACATCGGGCACCCTCTCGCTGCGGAATGTCTCCGGCCGGGTGTAATGAGGGTATTCGAGCAGACACGACTCGAACGACTCGTGCTCGATCGATTCGTCGTTGCCGAGCACGCCGGGAAGAAGGCGAGTTATTGAATCTATGACTACCATAGCGGGTATCTCGCCCCCTGAAAGGACATAGTCCCCTATCGACAATTCCCTGTCGGCTATGAGCTTTCTAGCGCGCTCGTCTATCCCCTCGTAACGACCGCAGACCAGTACTACCTGATCGAATCGGGTTAGATCGCGCGCAATTTTCTGCGTGAAAGGTTCGCCCTGCGGCGTCATTAGGATCCGCACACACCCCTCGGATTTCGGAACCGACTCCACCGCCTCCACGAGCGGCGCGGCGAGCATCACCATGCCGGCCCCTCCGCCGTAGGGGGTGTCATCTACGCTGCGGTGGCGGTCTTTCGCGAAGTCCCGGATGTCGTGCATATGAAACTCGACGAGCCCCTTTTCGCGGGCGCGCTTGATTATCGTCTCCGAGAGCGGGGACTCGAACATGGCGGGGAATATGGTCAGTATGTCGAAGCGCATAATTTCGTGACCTGTGATCAGTGATCAGTGATCAGTGATCAGTGATCAGAAAAGCTAAGAAGCTAAGAAGCAAGAAGCAAGAAGCAAGAAGCAAGATACTTGTTACCTGTTGCTTTTTA
>DAONII010000361.1:0-1752 GCA_035405085.1 bacterium
CGTCGAGGCTTTCTCGCTTGGCTTCGGGCCGAGGCTCTTCGGCTTTCGCAAGGGGGAGACGGATTACCGCGTTTCCCTGCTGCCTCTCGGGGGCTACGTGAAGATGCGCGGAGAGGAGGCGGGTGACTCCGGCGCGGCCGACCCGCGCTCCTTCGCCGCGAAGAGCGTCTGGGCCCGGGCGAAGGTCATAATCTTCGGTCCGCTGATGAACCTTTTTTTGTGCCTCATCCTCATGCCCGTAGTATTCATGATAGGCAGGGCGGAGCCGGTATTCCTGAAGGAGGCGCCGGTCGTCTCGGGGGTGCGAGCCGATTCGCCTGCGGCCGCCGTGGGAATGTTGCCCGGCGACAGGATAGTATCCATAGACGGCCACGGCGTCCGGGTCTGGGAGGACGTGCTGAACCGCGTGCTGCTAGGTCCGGGAAAGACCGTGCGCGTCGCGTTCGAGCGCGACGGGAGGATGATCGAGAAGGACGTCGATATCGGCGAGCTCCCGGAGATAAAGGGCGGCTATGTCGGCATCGAGCCGATGCTCTTCTACGGTAACGAGGCGAAGATAGACGGGCTGCGCTCCGGCGGTCCTGCGGACGAGGCCGGGTTGAAGGCCGGCGACGTCGTTGTCTCGTTCGCCGGCCAGAAGGTCGCCGACTGGATAGACCTCTCCATGCAGGTCGACAGAAACGGCGGCCGGGAGGCAGCGATCGTAGTCGAGCGCGAAGGTGAACGGATACCTCTCACCGTCACGCCGGAGTTCAGCGAGGACCACGACAGGTGGCTCATCGGCATAACGAAGGACCGCAAGAGCGGCGTTCCCACGATCGTAGTCCGCTACGGCTTTTTCGACGCGATAGTCGCGGGGACGAAGGAGAACGTGAAGCTGGTCGGGCTGACCTTCGAGGTTCTTCGCCGGCTCGTTACGCTCGAGCTCTCCTACAAGGTGCTCGGCGGCCCGATAATCATCGCGAAGGTCTCGGCCGCCGCGGCGGCCTCCGGAATCTCCGATTTCCTCTATTTCCTCGCGTTCTTGAGCCTGCAGCTCGGGATACTCAACTTCCTTCCTATACCGGTGCTCGACGGCGGTCATCTCGTGTTTCTGGGAATAGAGGCGGTGAGGCGAAAGCCCCTGTCCGTCAGGGTGCGGGGAATAGCCGACCAGGTCGGGTTCGTAATGCTCATCGCCCTGATGCTGCTGGTCACCTACAATGACATAGACAACGTCTGGGGCATCAAGCCGCTTCTCAAAAAGCTCTTCTAGATGAAGATTCTTTCCATAGACACCACTACCATGCTCGGTTCGGTCTCCCTCTCCGAGGGGGCCGATCTCGTCGTTCAGGAGCAGCAGGGCGTGCCCGGAACACACTCGGAGAGGCTCCTGCTTACCATAGACCACCTCCTTCGTCTCGCGCGCTGGGGGATCGGGGACGTGGAGGCGATCGCGGTGGCCATCGGCCCGGGCTCCTTCACCGGGCTGCGCATCGGATTGGCGACCGCGAAGGGAATCGCGATGGCTTCCGGCTTAAGGATCGCCGGCGTTTCGTCGCTCGCCTCACTCGCGATGAACGGGGCCTTCTTCTGCGGTACCGTCGTGCCGATGATAGACGCTCGCCGCGGCGAGATCTACTCCTCCGCTTATTCCTGCGACGGCCGGGGAGAACTCATCTCAGAGATGGATGAGTGCGTGTCGCCTCCCGATGAGCTGATTTCCAGGCTCGATAAGATCGAAGGCCCGATTCTGATGGTGGGCGACGGCGC
>DAONII010000362.1:0-467 GCA_035405085.1 bacterium
AGAGACAAAAAAGAAGGAGGGGAGCGCATCCGCTCCCCTCCCCGACATCCGAAATCACATGCTCCTTACTTCTTCTTGCGGGTAGCCTTCTTCTTTTTCTTCGCTACCTTTTTCTTCGCTACCTTTTTCTTCTTCACGACCTTCTTTTTCTTCTTCACGACCTTTTTGCGCTTCTTTACCATTTTTCCCCCCTTGTGAAAAAGGTTTATTTCCCAGCTCTTACAATTTCATATGGAATTATAAAGAATTGAACATGGAGAGTCAAATATTTTTTAAAAATTATCATCAATTGTAGTGAAATTATACATCACAATTTTCTGGTCAAATCATACATTCCCAACGATCTCTATCGCATCGTCAGCCACGGCCGGGATATCGCTTCGCTTCGTGCGCACATGTCCGACGACTGCGACGAGCATACCTCCGATGAGCAGACCTATCATGACATAGGGATTGAGTATGTCTAT
>DAONII010000362.1:477-1752 GCA_035405085.1 bacterium
GATCCGCCGGTGATGACGCGCATGTCTATGGCCTCGCCTAGCGCCGCCCAGGCGATGAATGGCCCGACGACCGGCTGAATGAATATCGTGAAGAGCATGACCCCGACCGGCACGTGTTTCATGACCTCCACCCAAAGGGTGTAACCGACTACCGTGCATATGAGCGCAAGATAACCTACGGAGAGGACAGTGCCTGCACCGGATGGCACCACAAGCCCGCCCCGCGCCCAGATCGCTGAAACGATAACAAGAAGCGCCACGGCGAGCACCCCTGCCGTGGTTACGGTGGCAGGAACGCGCCGGGTCATGGGCTTGAGTATGATAGAGAAGAGTCCCTCACAGACGAGGCCCAAGATGACCAGGAGGTTTCCGAATCCGACCCCTCCCCCCTCGATTCCGAAGGCCTTCGGATCGAAATCGGCCAGGGCAGCGAGCCCCACGATGACAAGGGACAGCCCGGCCAGGGCGCTCAAACGCAGCTTCTCCCTCAATATTATGCTCGCGAGGAGAATGCCCCATATCGGCTCGAAGACGTATAGCAGCGACGCATCGGTCGCGTTGGAGATGTTGATCCCGCTCACCCAGAGCCAGTTCGAAAAACCGAGCATCGCTCCTGCAGAGAAGATGCGCAAAGCGTCGGAACGACACATGGCCAACGGAGTCCTTCTGATGGCTATGACGAGAAAGAGAACGGCGACGGCGGACAGGAAGCGCCAGAATATAAGGCTCAGGGGATCGAGGGAAAAGAGTCCTACCTTGACGACCACGTATGACGCGGCCCACATGAGGTTCATCGCGATCAGGCTGGCTATGCAGACCGCTGGTCTTGAAAACACCGTCTCACGCCTTCCCGCCGGGGCGGATTATCCTCAGGGCCACGCAGGCGGCCCCGAAGCCGTTGTCTATGTTGACCACCGATATCCCCTCAGAACAGCTGTTGAGCATGGCGAGCAGCGCGGCGATTCCGCCAAAGCTTGAACCGTAGCCGACGCTCGTAGGGACCGCGATTATCGGTGAGGGAATGAGGCCGCCTATGACCGAGGGAAGCGCGCCCTCCATTCCCGCGACCGCGATCACCGCATCGCAGCTTCGGATTTTATCGACCTCGCGAATCAGGCGATGCAGCCCCGCGACCCCGACATCGGAGATACACTCCACCTCTATTCCGAAGAACTCGGCGGTGCGGCGAGCCTCCCACGCCACCGGCAGATCCGCAGTGCCGGCGCAGACCACCGCCACCCTGCCGGGCAGCGGCTCTACCGGTCGCTGCACGAG
>DAONII010000363.1:0-1744 GCA_035405085.1 bacterium
AAGCAAAGGTTCGGCGGAGTCGCGAGCTCGAAGGCGAAAACAGACAAAAATGGCTCCTCCAAAGAACGCGGAGCGAAGGCCGCCGCACTGCTGGACGGCGAGAAGAAAGCGGATGCAGAGAGCAACGCCGCGTCCGGCTCATCGGTTGGAACGAACGCGACCACAGCGGCCCCGGTCGGAACGAGCGCGAAGGTGAAATAGGAACCCGCGGCACGAGCCGAGAAGCGGTGAGCCCCGACCTCTCGTGGCGGTCTAGGGTTCGACGACTCATATAAAAAAACTCACTCCATGCGGAGTGAGTTTTTTTGTGGAGCTGAAGGGAGTCGAACCCTCGACCTCTTGAATGCCATTCAAGCGCTCTCCCAACTGAGCTACAGCCCCGTCTTTCAAAAAACGGCCGGAAGCGGCCTGCGCGGCGAGACTATTGCCGCAGCCAGCCCGCATTGTCAACATTTTTGAACAAAATCGAGCATTTACCGCCAGTCACCGGTTTCGAAGGCCCCTGTCGAAGGCGACCTCGCCGCCGGCTATCACTGTGGAAACAAGCCTGGCCCCGTAGCGGTAAAGCGGAAAATATTCGTCCGGGGCGTCGACCAAGATGAGATCCGCCCTACTGCCGGCGGATATCGACCCGCAGTCGTCCAACTCAAGGGCCGCTGCGGCGTTTTTCGTGATCGAAAGCAGCGCCTCGTCGCACGTGATGCCGGTCTTCGCGACCGCAATCGACGCGGAGAGTAAGAGATCGACCGAGGGGCTCGTGCCCGGGTTGTAGTCGGTCGCTACGGCGACGGTCACACCCAGGTCTGCCATCCTGCGGGCATCGGGGTATTTCCCCTTCCCGGCGAAGAAGCTCGCACCCGGCAGGCATACCGCCACCACGCCCGCTTCGCGCATCGCGATCATGCCTTCCTCGGATGTAAAATCGAGGTGCTCCGCGGATAGCGCACCCAGCTCCGCCGCCAACGCCGCGCCTCCGCCGTCGCCGAACTGGTCGACGTGCATCCTCATCGGCAGGCCATGCGCAGCAGCCGCCTTCGCGACCAGGCGCGCCTCGTCGGAGGTGAAGGCCCCCTCCTCGACGAATATGTCGCAGGAGGTTGCGAGTTTCTCCTTCGCCATCATCGGAATCATCTCATCGGTAACCATGCGCAGATAACCGGCGCGGTCTGATCTGTATTCAGCCGGGACGACGTGTGCGCCGAGGAAGGTAACGATAGTGCGCAACGGGTGCGTTCGGCCGAGCTCGCCTGCGACCCTCGCGATCTTCGCCTCGTTCTCGACGTCGAGCCCGTAGCCGGTCTTTATCTCCATCGTGGTGGTGCCGCAGGAGAGCGCCTCGTCGGCGAGGGCCGTCGCGCGAACGAGCAGCTCCTGGGTCGAGGCCGAGCGCGTGGCCGCAACCGTCGACATGATGCCGCCGCCGGAGGAAGCTATCTCCTGGTAGGTCGAGCCACAGGAGCGCATGTTGAATTCATTCTGGCGCCAGCCTCCATGCACGAGATGGGTATGGCAGTCGACGAGGCCGGGCATGACGACGCCGCCCTTTGCCTCGATGACATCGGCGGAGGATTTGACCTTGGGAGCCTTCGATGCGGAACCCGCCCAGGATATCCTGCCTTCCTCTATGACCACAGCCGCGTCCTCTATCACACCCAGGGCGCCGACCCCGCCGGGACCGGGCTCCATCGTGACGAGCCTGCCTATGTTCCTTATGACCAGCTCTGTTTTGGACATGGTGCAGCCA
>DAONII010000364.1:0-1731 GCA_035405085.1 bacterium
ACGCCGTGAACATAGCGATACACATCGCCTGCAGCCTTGCCCTCTTCGCCCTGTGCAGGATCCTGCTCTTGAGGGCGCGCGAGGAGGGCTTTTCGCCGCTTTCCGAGCGGGGTTCCCTGGCCGCCGCCTTGACCGCCGGGCTCGTCTTCGCGGTCCACCCGGCCGGGACGCAGGCGGTGACCTACATCGTCCAGCGCCTCGCATCTCTGACGGCGCTTTTCTACATGCTCTCGCTGTTCCTCTATGCGTCGGGGAGGATGCGCGTCATCTCCGGGAAAATTGGAGGCTGGAAATTCTTCGCGGCTGCGGGCGTCTTTGCCGCGCTTGCGATGCTCACGAAGCAGAACGCGTTCACGCTCCCCGCCTCGGCCCTGATGATGGAACTCCTGTTCTTCAGGCCCTGCGCTGACGAAATGCCCGGGCACAGGCCCGCGCTGGTCGCCGCCGGCGTTATGCTGCTGCTCGCCATACCCGCCGCCGTGTTCATAGCGACCGGGGCCTCCCTCGACGACATCTCGGAGCTAACCCGCGAGACGGACCTGCTCTCGCGAAAGGAGTACTTCCTAACGCAGCTCGCGGTCGTGGGCACCTACCTCCGGCTGACTCTCCTGCCGGTGTGGCAGCGCCTGGACTACTCGGTGCCGGTAATCGCTTCGGCTCTCGAAGCGAGGGCGATTCTCTTCGCGCTGCTCCATGCAGGCGTTCTGGCATTCGCGTTCGCCTCGCTCCGAAAGCGGCGCGCCGTATCCTTCGGAATATTCCTCTTCTACGTCTCGCTGGCCGTCGAGTCCGGGCTCATACCCATACGCGACCTGTGCGTCGAACACCGGATGTACCTGCCCTACTCGGGCATCATCCTCGCGCTCTCCGCTCTGGCATGGGAGGTGCAGGAGAAACTGAAATTTTCCAGGAGCGCGATGTGGGCCGTCGTCGCCGCGATCGCAGTGGCCCTCGGCGCGGCCACGCACATGAGAAACGAGGTCTGGAAGACTCCCGAAGGGATTTGGGGCGAGGTGCTCCGCTACGACGGCAGGAGCTGGCGCGCGAACTACAACCTCGGCAAGGAGCTCGAGGCGAACGGGAGGCTTAAGGAGGCTGCTGAGCATTACCGGGACTCGATAGAGGTCTGGCCAACGACCTGGGCGTACAACAACCTTGGAAACGTATATCTGAAGAGCGGCCGCAAACGCGAGGCGATCGAGGCGTACGAAAAAGCGATCGTTCGCGACTACGATTACGCCCCCTCTCACGCGAATTTGGCGGTCGCCCTCGAGACAAACGGAAACCTGAAGGAGGCCAGGAGAAAGAACCTCGACGCACTGAAGATCGACCCGAGGCTCGCCGCCGCCCGCTACAACCTGGGGCGCATCGACATGGCGGAGGGGAACCTGTTCGCCGCCGAGAGGGAGCTGCGTGAAGCCCTGAGGATAGATCCGGATCACCCGCTCGCAAACTACAGGCTGGGCGTCGTGCTCAAGAGGACCGGGCGAAAGACCGAGGCGAGAGAGAAGCTCGAGCGGGCGCTGGAGCTAAACCCCAAAAACAAGAGGGCGCGCGCCGAGCTCCGCGAAATCAGCCGATGAGTTTTTTGAGCGCCTGGAGCGTGGGTTCTATCGCCTTGGGTATGGTCACCGCCCTGGAGGCGGCCGATACGTCCTTGAGGCCGGAGCCTGTGACGAGGGCAACCGCGCTCTCGTCGCGGCGGATCGTGCCGGAGTCGATAAGCTTTTT
>DAONII010000365.1:0-1729 GCA_035405085.1 bacterium
GATGGAATTCGGGCGCTCGTATCGCGCCTCTTCCGCGATATCCCGAGCGGGGTGGGCTCCCACCGCGGCGATACGAGGTTCGGGCGTGACGACTTAAGGCGCATTTTCAAGGAGGGGTCGCGCTGGGCTATCTCGCGTGGTTTCGGTGATGCAGACGATCTTCTGCATACGGAGGCCGGCGGCTGCATCGCGGGGGCGGACCCCGATGCCCTCTCCGATCGCGCGATGGAGAGGGGGACGGGTCAGGCGGGCACGCTCGGCAGCGGGAACCACTTCGTCGAGGTCGAGGTGGTTGACGAGGTGTACGACACCTCCGCCGCGAACGCGATGGGCCTCTTTCAGGGCCAGATAGTCTTCTCGATACACACCGGTTCGCGCGGTTTGGGGCACCAGGTCTGTGAAGACAGCATAGAGGCGATGCTCGCCGCCTCGAGAAAGTACCGGATAGAGCTACCGGACAAGCAGCTCTGCTGTGCGCCCGTATCATCGCCCGAGGGCAGGCGCTATTTCGCGGCGATGGCGGCTGCGGCGAACTTCGCGTTCGTGAACCGGCAGATGATAGCGCACCAAGTATGCCTAGCAATCGAGCAGGCGCTGGGGCTTTGCCCCCGCGACCACGGCATGGCCACCGTGTACGATGTCGCCCACAACATCGCGAAGTTCGAGGAGCACATGGTAGGGGGCGTTTCGCGCCGGCTCTGCGTGCACAGGAAGGGGGCCACGCGGGCGTTCCCGGCATTTCACCCCGATGTGCCGGCTCCGTACCGGGAGATCGGGCAGCCGGTGCTCATACCCGGGGACATGGGGCGCTATTCGTTCGTGCTTGTGGGCACGAAGAAGGCGATGGAGGAGACCTTCGGCTCCACGTGCCACGGCGCCGGCAGGCTCATGAGCCGGCATGCGGCGAAGAAGGCGTGCCGCGGGCGCGACATACAGGCGGAGCTCGCCGAAAAAGGGATCGTGGTGCGCGGCGCCTCGCGCGGGACGATAGCGGAGGAGGCGCCTCTCGCGTACAAGGACGTCGCCGACGTCGTCGAGGCGGTCGAGATGGCCGGGATATCGACGAGGGTTGCGAGGCTTAGGCCGATGGGGGTGGTCAAAGGTTGACCCGCCAGGTGTGGTTGACTAACTCAAATTGCGAGACACTCTCTTCGCTACGCTCACCGCCTCACACGCCGGCGGTTCGCTGCGCTCGTGGGCCGCTTCATATAGGGCTGCTGAATGCGTCCCACTCGGACGCCGCTCAGAGAGTGTCTCGCAATTTTCCTCAATCAAACACACCGATGTGCCGGTCGCTGGCTAAAAGCGAAGGCGGTCTCCGCACGCGCAGCGCGCGAACTACACTCAGTTCTCCAAATGCAAACTGATCAAATACTCCGATATCTCGTCTTTCGATAAAGGCAAAGGCACGATCCTGCATTCCGGAGGTCGGACGCCGCTCAGAGAGCGTATCGCAATTTTCGTCAATAAAGCACACCGATGGCTCGTTGCCGGCTTTTCGGGGGTCGGGTTCGGGAGACGTTGGCCGGTCTATGATGCCCCGCGGATGCCCTTGCGGCGAGCGCACATCCGCCCAATGCCGAGCATCCTTTCGGATAAGAGCTGTCAACTGGATGGGATCGCTGAGTCCAAAGCCGGGTGCCGCAAGGAGCGTCGGCGGGGCGTCATTGGGCCACAGTCTCACGAACCCGACCCCCGAAAAGCCGCGCCCGATTTATGCCTTTCCCCT
>DAONII010000366.1:0-1729 GCA_035405085.1 bacterium
ATCGAGCGCCTCATCAAACAGCTGAAGGTGGAAAAGGGATTCTAGGACAGGACGCAGGGCTTAAGGCGCTAAACCAGGACAAAACAAAAAAAGACCTCCAACTGGGAGGTCTTTTTTTCGCCTTTCGCCTTACGCACGTCTCTTCTTTACCGGGAAGTAGATCAGGCAGAACGCGACGGCCGCAAATATAAGGATCGACAGCCAGCCGCCCATCGAGTCGCGTATCGAAAGCTCCGCAACGCCAAATATCCTCTCCGTTATGGACTCTATCTTCATCCCGTCCGGGCGTCCCGCGTTCATCAAAACGTAAGTGCCCGCTAGAAGCACTCCGGTTATAGCCTCACCGGCTATGAAGCCGGAGGCTACGAGAGTGCCGACACCCTCCTCGCCCTCCGGTTTGGCGCCGCGGCGCATGGTCATTAGGTCGCAAACCCACTTGATCACGCCGCCTACGAATATCGCGAACGTAGTCTCGAACGGGAGGTACATGCCCACGGCGATCAGCATCGGGGCGGGCGCTTTGACGAGTATCAGGGCAAGCGAAAATGCCATGCCGGAGATTACGAGGGCCCACGGCATGGATCCGCCAACGATCCCGGTCGCAAGCTGCGCCATGAGACCTGCCTGCGGCGCCGGCAGGGACGGGCCGCCGATCCCGCCCGGCGTGCCGTTGTGCAGGATTATGATCGGTATGACAAGGACGAACGCAACCACGATCGTTCCGATGATTGCGGATATCTCCATCTTCCAGGGGGTACCCCCAATGAGATGACCGACCTTAAGATCCTGTATCATATCGCCGGCGAGGCAGGCCACGCAGCACACGACCGCCGCCACGACGAGCACCGCCGCTATTCCTGGTATCCCCTGAACGCCCACCGCGAGCATCAGAAGCGCCGCGATGATTAGGGCCGAGAGCGTCAGCCCGGAGACCGGTTGGTTCGAGTTCCCGACGAGGCCGACCAGCCAACCTCCGACGGCGGCGAAGAGAAAGGAGATGATGGTCATCACCACAGCGGAGACGATCGAGCCGGTAAGGCTCGCGCAGTAATAGTGAAAAAGGAAGGCCATCGGGATCATCAGAAGAAGCGCCACCACGAACACCCAGCGCAGGTTCAAGTCTGTCTCTAGCCTGGAAGGCGTAAGCTGGCCGCGCGCGTGCCTCGCGAATATCCCGCGCATGCCGGATACGAGGGAACCGCGGAGCCCGTAGAGCGTGTAGAAGGACCCGACGAGCATCGCGCCGACCGCGAACGGCCTGATGAGGTTGTACCAGGCGGTATAGGCCATGTCGTCCTGGGTGACCGCCATCCCCCCCGCGGAGAGCTGCTCCATGAACTGAGGGTTGAAGAAGAGGGCCAGGGGTATGAATACAAA
This sequence comes from bacterium, assembly GCA_035405085.1. Lineage (GTDB taxonomy): Bacteria > UBA10199 > UBA10199 > 2-02-FULL-44-16 > JAAZCA01 > DAONII01. Next base: position 1,378 of record DAONII010000366.1, read on the forward strand.
CCAGGCTAGAACTCCGCCGGCAAAGTTTATGCAGGAATATTTGGGACCTATTATATATCCGACCCCCATAAGCGCAGGTGAGGCGAGCGGGGTCTTGAAAGGAATCCCGCCGGTATATGCAAGGTCGCCTAGCGATTCTTTCGCAGTGTTGAAGTGGTGGATGACGGATTTTGGAAACGAAATGAAGTACTCCTTGAACTCCTGGAATATCGAAATACCGACGGAATTCTTGAAGGTCTCTATCAGAACGCCAAGACCCATCGCGCCGAACACATACCTGGCTCCGCTCTCCCCGCCCTGTCCCGACTTGACTATCTCATAGCAGGCCATGCCCTCGGGGAAGGGGAGGTTC
>DAONII010000367.1:0-1725 GCA_035405085.1 bacterium
CCATGCAGGCCGTTAAGGTGAGTATCTTTTTTGTCACGGCAGCCTCCTTCCATTAAAATTGCACAGCCGGCAAAAGCCGTGCGCAGGACGCGGCGACGCATAAGCTCTTGATTTAAAAGGATGTCTATGCCGTTGCGCAGGCCGGGCCCTCCTTGGCTCCACCCGCCCTATATCTGCACCTTTTTATAAAAAAATCACGCAACAAAATCACCGGGACACCGAATACTACTAGGAACCGCTCATATATTAGGAGGCACCATGAAGAGAGTTCTTATGCTGCTGGTGCTCGTAGCACTCGTATCCGCCTGCGACGACAACCGCCTGAACATGGATCCCGATTGGTATCTCGCGGGGGGGGGTGAGCAGCAGCTTTTCAGGCAGATAAAGGTCACCAGAAACGACATGGTGGGGTCGAAGGCCGTTCCCAGCTCCACCATCATAACGGTCACCGCAGACAGGCTGGTCACGAGGTCGGTGCTTTTGGCCGACGAGCATGGCGTGGTAAGCGAAGTCTGTTCCGGGTCGGCGCTGGTCGACGGCATGGAGTATCAGGCCTTTACCGCTCTTCTCGCCGAAGCCGGGCTCATGAGCTACGAGGAGCCGGAGGATGCAGTCTGTCCGGAGGACGTCTCCTACAACTATGAGATCTCCTATCTCAGGCTCGACGGCAAGGCCGTAGACCTGTCGTCGATCGCCGATACCTGCCCCTTCACCGAGGCGATAGAGGCGGTCATAACCCAGATCGAGAGCATAGCCGATTCGGGGATAGAGGACTGCTCTGCAGCCTCTGCTGCAGCGGCAGCCGCCGCTGCGGAGTTTCCCGGGGGCAACTGATCCGTCTCACATCTCCTCGGCGGAATGCATGCGGTCCAGAGCTTCCTTGGCTGCCGCCTGCTCCGCCGCCTTTTTGCTCTGCCCCTTTCCCACGCCCCAGAGCTCTTCCCTGATATAGAGATGCACTTCAAATATCTTTCTGTGGTCCGGCCCGTGCTCGTTTGCCAGCTTGTATCTCGGTATGGCGCGGTACCTCAGCTGCGACTCCTCCTGCAGCTTCGTCTTGTAGTCCTTTACGAACCCCACTCCTCCGGCGCGCTCCAGCACCCTTTCGTAATGTCGGCTGACGACGCCGAAGGCCTTGTCGAAACCCCTGTCCAGATAGACCGCGCCCAAAACCGCCTCGAACGCGTCTGAAAGCAGGGAGGGCTTATCGCGCCCCCCGGTCTGGTCCTCCCCCTTGCCGAGATAGAGGTAGTCGCCCAGCCCCGCCTCCCTTGCCAACTCGGCCAGCTGATCCTCGTTCACTATCGCGGCGCGCAGCTTCGAGAGCTCACCTTCCGGGTGTTCCGGGAACCTGTCCATCAAAAGCCTCGATATCGAGAGCTCCAGGACCGCGTCGCCAAGATATTCGTAGCGCTCGTTGTTCTCGGTGGCGGCGAGCCTGTTCTCGTTCGTGAAGGACTTGTGGGTGAGCGCGCGCTTTAAGTGTTCGCGGCGCTTGAATTTGTACCCAAGCCTCTTTTCGAACCGCTTGATGATGTCCTTGTCCTCAGATGTGAGTCCCATATTCCCTCTGCCCTCAGATCGTTTACTCGTGTTATGGCCGCTAAGCCCTGTGCGCCGTAGCGGATCTCTCCCGCGGGGAGCGATACGGATATCGCGTTGTCGGAAAAAGCGTCGACCCTGCCGCGACCATCAGCCGCGCGCGAGGTTACGATGCAGTTCAGG
>DAONII010000368.1:0-1724 GCA_035405085.1 bacterium
CGACGCCGGCGCGGTGGTGGTGGACAACACCTCGGCCTTCAGGATGGAGGCTCAGGTTCCGCTCGTTGTCCCCGAGGTCAACCCCGAGGCGCTCGGCGGTTATGCGGCGCGCAGGATAGTTGCGAACCCGAACTGTTCCACCATTCAGCTGGTGGTTGCGCTGGCCCCTCTCAACCGACTTTCCCATATAAAGCGGGTGGTCATATCCACCTACCAGTCGGTCTCGGGGCGGGGGTGGAGGCCATGGAGGAGCTCTCCAAGCAGTCGGTCGCGCTCTTTTCTCAGGGGGAGCTGCAGGTGGGCGTCTTCCCGCACAGGATAGCCTTCAACTGCATTCCCCACATAGACCGCTTTCTCCCCGACGGCTCCACGAAGGAGGAGGAGAAGATGGTGGAGGAGACGAGGAAGATAATGGGAGATCCCTCCATACTCGTGGCTGCTACCGCGGTGCGCGTTCCGGTCTTCTGCGGGCACTCGGAATCGGTGAACATCGAGTTCGACGATTCGATCGACCTGGAGGAGGCCCGCGAGGCCCTTTACGGGGCGCCGGGAGTCGAGGTGGTGGACGAGCCGAACCTCTGCCGCTATCCGATGGCGCTCAATGCGGCCGGCATGGATCCTGTATACGTTGGCAGGTTGCGCCGCGACCCGACCGTGGAGAACGGGCTTGCGATGTGGATAGTTGCCGACAACCTGCGTAAGGGCGCAGCACTCAACGCGGTCCAGATAGCCGAACTCCTCGTAAGGGATCATCTGTGAGGGGGGCGACTCCACAGGGCATTTCGAACTCGAGCGTCCGTCGAATGGCGGTCGCGGCGGCGCTGTTTGCGGCGGCGCTGCTGTCCGTTTTGTTCGTGCCGGCCGGCGCTTCGGCATATCCGAGCGAGGAGGTTGTGGGCTCCGGAGGCGGCGATCCGCCGTTCGACATCGGCGTGACCGGCACGGTCACCGGATTCCTCCTCTTCACCGACGAGAGGATGGCGGTCAGCTTCGGAGAGACGCTCCTCCTCTTCAACGTCGGGCGCTACGAGGCGGAGGCGGAACAGCCGCCACCCCTTTCCTCCGACGACGAAACCGACGGCAGGATAACCGCCATCGCCCATGACTCGGCAGGAAACAGGATAATCGCATCCCAAGAAGACGGCGATCTCCTCATCTTCGAACTCTCCGACATAACGGCGGAGCCGCTAACGTTCACCGTGGCCGACGGTGCGGAGCTGGGGCCCCTTGCGATCGACGAGGCGCGCGGCGTTGTTTACGTCGCCGACAATACGAACGGATCGATACGCGTCGTGGACGTAGCGACGGAGACCGTCACCAACACCTTTGCGCTCCCGAAGACAGAAGCGGTTTGCACCGATGCCTTTTTCAACGAGCTGACCGATGAGGCGTGGTTTTCCACCGACGCCGGCGCCGTGGTATACATACCCGCGGAGGCGACTACCGCTACCGCGATATTCGTCGACCCGACCCTCGATCCGGGACGAACCTTCAATCTCGCGGCTATGGCGCCTTTCGCCGACGGGCGATACATCTACGTCCTGAACGTGCACTCGGCCGACCCGAGCGTCTACAGGATAGACGCGGTGGGCAAGGAGGTGATCACCGGAGCGGGACTGCCGGTGGAGATCACCGACAATCCGGACCAGACCGATATAGTGGCGACGCGCGTGGTGAATCCGGATGCAACCTACGCCTACGTGGCCGGGGCAAACGGCGTCACT
>DAONII010000369.1:0-1711 GCA_035405085.1 bacterium
CAAAGGGGGAACCGGCCGCCGGAAGCGTGACCGGCGAGGCCTCTTTTCTCGCCCGTGTCTATCGCTTCTCCACTGCCTTCCAGAAGGAAATCCGTGAGCGCATGACGGAATTCGCCCGTGAGATGAAGAATGAGCCCTTCGGGAGGTCCTGTGCGCTCTTCCTCTTCTTCGCCTTCCTATACGGCGTAGTGCATGCAATCGGCCCCGGACACGGCAAGTCCGTGGTCGCCTCCTATTTTTTCTGTCGCCCCGGAGGGCTTTCGCATGCTCTCCTCATGGCCAATATGGTGACATTCATCCACGTCCTTTCAGGGGCGCTCGTCGTCGCGGTCCTTGCAATAATCTTTCCCGCCGTCCGCCAGACGCAGTTTGACATGGTGGTGCCTCCGATCGCTAGAATCAGCTATTCGCTGATGATCGCCGTCGGAGCGTATCTTTTGGTAATAAGTCTCCGCACGGTAAGGAGGAAGGAGCCGGAAGAGGAAGGGATTCCACCGGGAAGGGGCAGCCTGTCGCATCTCTTTGCCACTGCGATCGTGGCGGGGCTTATTCCCTGCCCCGGCGCGGCGCTGATTCTCATGTTCTCGATGCTGCTCGGCATCCTGCCTCAGGGGATTCTGGCGATGCTCTTTATAGCGTTGGGGATGGGTGTGACTACTTCGGCGGTCGCCGTTGCGAGCATTTTGTTTAAAGGATTCGCCCTCTCCCTCGCGCGCGGCAGCTCGAATTCTTTCACGTTCGTGTACGCAGGTTTCGAGTTGCTTGGGGCGCTCATGATCATGGCCTTTGGCTCGCTGATGCTCATAGGCTCGTTTTAGGCCTCTCTCGGGCAGGTTAACCGGATGATATAGAGTTCTTTCTTCTGCGTCAGGCGAAAGGGAGGTTGACATCCGGCCTGAAAATTGTTAGCATATGCTCATAACTATATGGGACGACCGCCTTTAAGCAGAAGGGTAGCTGGTGAGCCAATGGTGCGGTTTTTCAAGCCGCAGGGGATTCCGCTGGCCCAGCTTAAGGAATCGGTCGTCACCGAAGATGGCTTGGAGGCTATACGGCTAGCTGACGTCGAGGGTCTCTACCACGACGAGGCGGCAAGGCGAATGGGGGTTTCGCGAGCGACCTTCGGCCGGGTCTTGGAATCCGCACGCAGGGCTGTCGGAGACGCCATAACGGGCGGGAAGGCGCTAAGGATAGAGGGGGGGAATGTGGAGGTCGTCCGTCAGATGCCCGGAACAGGCTTCGGCAGGTTCCGCGGCAGGAGGGGTTGGGGAAGGAGATGATGATTGCTTTTTTGTGCCCGGTTATGGGCATATGATATAAACCCTCAACAGAGGAGGTGTACTATGCCTGGATTCGACAGGACAGGACCGAGGGGTCAGGGGCCGATGACCGGCGGGGCAAGGGGATATTGCAATCCGGCTTCCAGGGGATATGTGCCTCAGGGTCCGGCTTATTATGGAGCCGGAAGAGGTGGAATTCCTTGGGGCGGAGGAATGGGAAGGGCCTGGGGTGGCGGCCGTGGCGGATGGGGCAGGGGCATCGGTTTCAACCGAGGCTTCGGCCGTGGCATGGGCCGCGGCGCCGGATGGGCTTACGGGCCCCCTGCGGGGTATGCCCCCTATGGAGGCGCGCCGACCGCCGATGAAGAGCGCCGCTACTTGAGCGACCAGCTTGCAGCGCTCGAGGAAGAGGTGGGCGATATAAAGGCTCG
>DAONII010000370.1:0-1708 GCA_035405085.1 bacterium
AAGCGCGGATGGACCGCTCCCTCCACAACAGGACGAACATCCTCTTCGTCGACGAAATCCACAGGTGGAACAAGGCCCAGCAGGACGCGCTTTTGCCGCACGTCGAGGACGGGACGATAACGCTCATAGGCTCCACGACCGAAAACCCGTCGTTCGAGGTAATAGGGCCGCTGCTCTCCCGCACGAAGGTCTACGTTCTGGAGCCGATCGACGCCGATGAGATCAAGGCGCTCGCGAGGCGGGCGCTTTCCGACCCCGAGCGCGGGCTTGGGAGCCTCAATCTCGAGATCGAGGAGAACGCGCTCGATTTCGTCGCCGCCTCCGCCGACGGCGACGCCAGGCGCGCGCTGAACACGCTGGAGATAGCGGCCGATCTCGCTTCACAAGCAAGCAAGGCAAGCAAGGCAGGCAAAGCGCGCAAAAGTTCCCGGGGCTCGGGTCTCGGGTCTCGTGTCTCGAGTCTAGGATCTCGAATCACCCTTGCCGACGTCGAGGCGGCGCTGCAGCGCAAGAGCATCATCTACGACAAGAGGGGGGAGGAGCACTACAACGTCATCTCATCCTTCATAAAGAGCATGCGCGGGAGCGACCCGGACGCCGCCGTCTACTACCTCGCGAGGATGCTCGAGGCGGGCGAGGACCCGCTCTTCGTGGCCAGGCGCATGGTCATCTTCGCCTCCGAGGACGTCTCGAACGCGGACCCGCACGCGGTGCAGGTCGCCGTCTCCTGCATGCAGTCATTCGACTTCGTCGGTATGCCCGAGGGCTGGATACCGCTCGCTCAGTGCGCTACATACCTCGCCTGCGCCCCGAAGAGCAACGCTTCGTACATGTCCTACCACCGCGCGATGGAGGATATATCCGCACACGGAGCTCTCCCCACGCCCAAACACCTGCGAAACGCCCCGACGAAGCTCATGAAGGAGATGGGCTACCACAGGGGCTACAAGTACGCGCACGACTACGAGGGGCACCACGTGCAGGGGGAACAGTACCTGCCCGACAAGCTCAAAGGGAAACGCTACTACGAGCCGTCCGACAACGGCTACGAGAAGGTCATCGCGGAACGCCTGAGGAAATGGCGGGGGGAGCCCTGATGAGAAGCTGAGAAGCAAGAGGCTAAAGAAGCTCAAAGCTCAAAGGTGAAAGCTCAGAGGCTGAGAGGCTAAGGAGCTAGAGAAGCTTAGAAGCTGAGAAGCAAGAAGCAAGAAGCAAGAGACAAGAGGCTAGAGAAGCCGAGAAGCAAGATTTTGCTGATCACTGGTCACTGATCACTGATCACTAATCACCAATCACCAATCACTCCGAATCCCGCGGCCGGAACTTCTCGTACAGGTTCATGAAGAGGCCATGGGGGTCGACGCGTTTCTTCACCCTGTCGTATAGCGGCCTGTTGTAGATCCTCCAGAACGTCTCCTCGTCGAAATGGTTTCGCGAGATGAGGGTCTTTATTCCGCCAAGCTCCACGGTCTTTTTCTCGAGGAGCTCCGAGAAATCGACGTCCCTGCGGCCGTTCTTCTTTCCGTAAACTGCGCAGTCCATGAAGAGATCGTCGCCGATCGAGGCGCCGTAGGTCGGGTCGATCCACGGGTAGAGCTGCGGCGCCCGGTACGGCACTATCCAGAGCGGATAGAAGTCGAAGTCGCGCTCGTACCACTCGTAGAACTCCCGGAATCTAGCTGCCGGTATGAAGACGTCGACCACGACC
>DAONII010000371.1:0-1707 GCA_035405085.1 bacterium
GTGGACCCGTCCTCGACGCTCGAAGCGCTCCACCGCCTTACCGAGGTTATAGCGATGACCGCCGGGGGAACTCCCAGCGTTGACTGGATAGACATCTACAGATCGAAGGTCAGGCAGCTGAGCTTGACCGTCACGGAGGATGATACCAACCGGACACTGGGAACCAACCTGAAGTCATCCGAGATCTCCTCAATTCTCCGCCGCCTCGGCATGAAGACCGCAATATCGGGCCGTGGAAAGATAAGGGTCCGCGTGCCAACTTTTCGCCCCGATATAGAGAGGCCGGTGGACATCATAGAGGAGATCGCCCGTATTCATGGGTTCGAAAAGATACCCGAAACCATGCCCCTGGTGCGCTTGGCCCCGCTTTCGAGACCGCGCTTCCATCGCGAGGCGGAGGTCGTGAGAAACCAGCTGGCCGATTCCGGAATGTCCGAGGCCCTGCTTTACGGATTCACCTCCGAAGCCGGGGTGGCGCCGTTTACAGAGATCGGGGCGCAGCCCGTCAGGATAGAAAACCCCATCTCCTCCGAACAGTGTATGATGTGCACGACGCTCCTTCCGGGGCTTCTCGACGCCGCGAAACTCAACGCGAGCCGCCAAAGGGCGAACTGCCGGCTGTTCGCCCTTCAGCGCGTCTTCTTCCGCCCCATGGGGATCGGCCCTTCCGAGGAACCCCGCCGGGCCGCCGGCATCATGACGGGCCAGCGCTTTCCGGATGCCTGGGAGAGGGCAGCCGAGGGGGTCGACTTCTACGACGCCAAGGGCGTTGTCGAGGGAGTGCTCGAAGCGCTGAAGCTCGGCGACCAGACGATCTACCAGAGGGGCGAAGCCTACCGCTTTTTACACCCGGGGGAATTCGCATACGTCATCGTAGGAGGCAGGCGGGCGGGATTCGTCGGGAGGCTGCACCCCGACACTGCTGCGCTATGGGATTTCCGCGATCCTGTATACGCTTTCGAGCTGAATTTCGAATCGATCGCGGAAGTGGCTGCGGCACACGCCCCCAGGTTCGAGGAGATCTCCCGTTTCCCGTTCGTACAGAGGGACCTGGCGCTCCTCCTGGAGGACAGAATCCCCGCGGTCGAAGTGGAGCGCACGATACAGGAATGCGATTCGGATCTGGTGGGCGGCGTCCGAATATTCGATGTCTACCGCGGAGACGGGCTGCCTCCCGGCCGCAAGAGCCTGGGAGTTACGCTCACCTTCGCCAGCAACGACCGCACCCTGACGGACGAAGAGGTCGAGGATGCGCAGGGAAAAATCGTCTCCGCCCTCAAGATGAAGCTGGGCGCAGAGCTTAGAACATGATACGATTCACGACGCCCGTATCTTCGGAGCGGGAGAAGGGAGGAGGGTATGACCAAGGCCGAGATAATCGAGCAGATCTACGAAAAGGTCGGTTTTTCCAAGAAGGAGTCGGCTGAGATCGTCGAGATGGTCTTCGACACGATGAAGGAAACCCTCGAAAAGGGCGAGAAGATAAAGATATCGGGTTTCGGAAACTTCGTCGTCCGCCAGAAGCGCCCTCGCATCGGCCGCAACCCGCAGACCGGCGAGGAGATAGAAATCTCAGCCAGGCGAGTGCTCACGTTCCGCCCCAGCCAGGTCCTCAAGGCCGCGCTGAACAAGGAGGAAGAGGAGGCGGCGGCAGCGGCCGAGGCACAGCTTGTCTGAAAACGCGGGAGGTCCTGTGGAGAGAACAAG
>DAONII010000372.1:0-1705 GCA_035405085.1 bacterium
CATATCCGCGACCTTCGGGACTCCGATAGCCGGCGTGCTCTTCGCGCTGGAGGTCATACTGCAGGAATTCGCGGCGGGCGCCTTCTCGATGGTCGTCATATCCTCGGTCGCCGCTTCGGTCGTATCGAAGCTCATCCTGGGCGAGCGCTTCTTCTTCGATGTGCCGGCCTACGCGCAGGAGAGCCACTGGGAGCTTCTGATGTACGCGGCGATGGGGGTGGTCGCCGCTCTTTACGGAAGGCTCTTCATAAAGATCCTCTACGGGACCGAGGATCTCTTCGACCGCCTGAAGCTTCCCGAATGGGTCAAGCCGGCGATAGGCGGCCTGTGCCTTGGTGCGATAGGTCTGGCCCTCCCCGATGTTCTGGGCACGAGCCACGCGGCGACGGAGGCGGCGCTCTGGGGGCGCACCTCCGCTCTAATGCTCCTAGCGCTCTCCCTCGCGAAGATGGCGGCCACCTCATTTACTCTCGGATCGGGCGGGTCGGGGGGCGTCTTCTCACCGTCCCTCTTCATAGGTGCCGCGATGGGCGGGTCGATGGGTTTTCTCTTCAACGCGATCTTCCCCGGGATAACCGCTTCGCCGGGCGCCTACGCACTGGTCGGGATGGGCGCCGTGTTCGCCGCCGCGACCAGGGCGCCGATAACGGCCATCATCATAGTGTTCGAGATGACAAACGACTATCAGATCATCCTGCCGATGATGATATCCGTGGTCATAGCTACGCTGGTTTCTTCATACATAAGCGAGGAGACCATCTACACGCTCAAGCTTCTGAGGCGTGGCATAAGGATAGGGGCGGCATCGACGGACGCCCTTTCCATGACGACCGCGGCGGAGGCGATGAGCGGCAACGTCCAGACGATAAGCTCGCGCGCGAGCATGACCGAACTGCTGGAGCTTCTAGACAGCAGCGGACACAGCGGGTTTCCGGTCGTCGACGAAGCGGGCGCACTCGCCGGCCTGATAACGCCCGCTCAGATTCAGTGCTTTCTTCAGGAGAGCGAGGAGCTGGAGGATATCGCCCTGGTGGCCGACGTCATGATCTCCCCTTCGCCGCTTGCATTCTGCGACGACACTCTGGCACATTGTGCGGAGAGGATGGGGCTGTCCGATGTCGACCGCCTTCCGGTGGTGGGCCGGGACGACCCGGGGATCGTCAGGGGTATGATAACCCACACCGACATACTGGCGGTATACAGGAGGGGCGCTCCGGCGGTCTCGGGGTCCGCTCTGTCGTCCGATGCCGCGTCGAACGCGAACGGAGGGGGCATATGAAGATGAGGCGTGCGGAAAAGCCTTTCGTGTTCTCCACCCAGCTCTCCCTGCGCGAGCTGACCGGGATCCGCGCCCGTACCCTTCGCGAGCTTCTCGAGCACCTGCGGACGGTGCCGGGTTCCTGCATATACTACCACACGCATCACTTTCTTCAGAGGCACCAGCATCTTTCCCCGGAGCCGCCTAACGACTTCGCATACTGGGTCGCCGAGTCCCTCGGCGAGGACGGCGTGAGCGAGCAGCTCGCAGCAATAGACACACTCAAGTACACATCCATCCGGGCGCTCAGGGAGAAGCTGATCGACACTCTGGAGACGGCTATGGCGAGGCAGCCGGAAGTCTTCGAAAAGCCATCGCCGCAGGACGAGCTGTTCTTCTTCATGAAATCCGTGAGCGTGATCTTCTCCACGGAGCACTCCGCATCGA
>DAONII010000373.1:0-1691 GCA_035405085.1 bacterium
GTAGCTGCGGGTGTCTAGATCCTGCGTCCCCTTGGGCTCAATGCGCGGGAGCTCTAGCTCCTCTCCCAGCATCTCGGCCAGCTCCTCGAAGGTGACCTCCACCTCCAGAACGTGATCGCCGGGCGCGTCTCCGGCCTTCGAGGCCCCCTCCTTATCCCCTTTGGCGGGGCTGCCGACGTCCCCCTCCCCCTGACCCACGCCGCCCTTCTGGCGGTCGCCGTATACGAATCGAGGGATCTCTATCCTCGGGATCGGGATCGTTACGAGGTCCTTGCCCCTCTTGCCGACGAGCTCGCCCGTGGATATGAATTTGCGCAGCTCCTTCTTTATCCGGCCGCGGACTATCTGCTTGAAGCGCCCGACATCCTGGTCGATCTTCTGCGCCATAAAAAACCCGTGATTAGTGATTGGTGATTGGTGATTGGTGATCTGTGACCGGTAAAAACAACCGCAACCACGCCGATCGCCAGTCACAAATCACCGGTCACAGCTGTTCAGTTCTGACTCCTGCGCTCCCTGATGTCGCCGCGAGCGAAGATGGATGCGACGAAATTGAGGACGTCGGTGGCGCAGGTATCGCAATAGCCGTAGTTCTTGATCAAGCGGCTCTTGACGATGTCTATCTTCTCCTGCGTGTCCTTGTCGACGACCGACGATACGAGGCTCGTGAGCTTTATTGAATCCTTCTGGTCCTCGAAGAGCTTGAGCTCAAGCGCCTTGTGCAGGCGCTCGTTCGTCTTGTAATCGAACTTCTTCCCGTCGAGGGAGAGGGCGCCGATGTAGTTCATGATCTCGCGGCGGAAGTCGTCCTTGCGGCTGTCCGGGATGTCTATCTTCTCCTCGATCGAGCGCATGAGCCTCTCGTCGGGCTCCTCGTCCTGCCCGGTGTAGGGGTTCTTCACCTTCTCCTTCTGCGTGTAGGCCTTCAGGTTGTCGACGTAGTTCGAGCAGAGCCTGGAGATTGCCTCCTCGTCGGCCGAGATGGCGCGCTGCACCTCGTTCTTCACGATATCCTCGTACTCCTCCTTGACGAGCGACAAGAGTTCCTTGTAGCGCTTCTTCATCTCTTCGCTCTTGATGAGCGAGTGATGGCGCAAACCGGACTCGAGTTCGTTCAAGACCATGAACGGGTTCACGCAGCGCCCGCCTACGTCGGAGACCAGGGCGTTGGAGATCTTGTCCTGGATGTAGCGCGGCGATATCCCGTCCATCCCCTCGCGGGTCGCCTCCTTGCGCAGCTCCTTGACGTTGTCCTCGGTGAAACCCGGCAGAGTCTTGCCGTCGTAGAGCTTGAGCTTCTGCATCAGAGTCAGGCTCGCCTTCTTGGGCTCCTCGAGCCGCGTGAGTATTGCCCACATGGAGGCCATCTCGATCGTATGAGGCGCTATGTGCTTTCCGCGGACCGAGTTCGGCCCGTAGTCCTTCTCGTAGACCTTTATCTCCTCATGGAGCTTCGTGATGTAGGGTATGTCGATCTTAACGGTGCGGTCGCGAAGCGCCTCCATGAACTCGTTGTTCAGAAGCTTCTTGTACTCGGCCTCGTTCGTGTGGCCGATGATGACCTCGTCGATATCGGTCTGCGCGAATTTCTTCGGCTTCACCTTGTGTTCCTGGGACGCGCCCAGCAGGTCGTAGAGAAACGCCACGTCGAGCTTCAAGACCTCGATGAACTCTATCATGCCGCGGTTCGC
>DAONII010000374.1:0-1687 GCA_035405085.1 bacterium
ATAGTGAACATAGTCATCATAATACTCACCTGGATGGCGATAGCCGAGAAGCTGGGCAAGCCGGGCTGGTGGGGCGTGATGATAGGCCTGGTGCCGATCGCCAACCTCGTATTCTTCCTGATGCTCGTGTTCGGCGAGACGAAGGCGCAGCCGGCGCAGGCGTGAGGCGTTTGAAGATTTGAAGCCGAAAAGGGCCGCCCGATGGGCGGCCCCTTTTCTTATGCGGGGCCATAAATGCGCTGCGCCGGAACCTGGGCGCACGCTGAGATCAGAACTTGAAGTTCGCTATGCGCGAGGCCACCCTCTCGCACTGCTCCACCGTGGGCACCAGGGCCAGCCTCACGAAGCCCTCGCCCGGGTTCCCCTCCGGCGAGGGCTCGCTTATCCAGCTGCCGGGGGTCACTGCCGCCGCGATCGACGGATCGAGAAGGCGCTCTGCAAAGGAAAGCGAGCTGTAGCCGTCGGGCACGCGCTGCCAGACGTAGAGCGTAGCCTCGGGGCGGCACTCCGAAAGGCCGGCCGACACGAACGCGTCGCAAATGAGGTCGCGCTTCTTCATGTAGAGTTTCCTGAGTTCCTCGACGTGCAGCTCGTCCGATAGCGCGGCCATCGCCGCGTCCTGGATGAACGTGGGGGTGCCGGAGTCTATGTTCGTCTTGAGCTTCTTGAACGCGGACACTATTTTTTCATCGCCCGCGACCCAGCCTACGCGGTAGCCGGTCATGCAGGAGCGCTTCGAGAGCGACTGGAACGATATCACGCCCTCGCGCCTGAATTCGAGGATCGAGCGGGGCCTGGCGCCGTAGTAGTTCTCGGTGTAGGCCTCGTCGGAGGCTACGACTATACCGTGTCTGCGCCCGAAGGCGACGGCCGCCTCGAAGAAGGAATCGGGCGCTACCGCGCCGGTAGGGTTGTTCGGGTAGTTTATCCAGAGGATCTTCGCCCTCTTTAAGACATCATCGGGGATCGAATCCAGATCCGGCAGAAAGCCCCTCTCCGAAAGCAGGTTCAGGTAATGCACCCGCCCCTCGGCGAACCTCGTTCCCCTGGTGTACGGGGGATAGCCCGGGTTCGGGACAAGAACGAAGTCGCCCGGATCGACGAACGCCTCGGGAAAATTGAAGACCGCCTCCTTGGAGCCTATCGAGGCCGAGATCTCGGTCGCCGGGTCGAGCTCGATACCGAAGCGGCGCTTCGTCCACGCGGCTATCGCGTCGCGAAACTCGCCGGCACCTGTGTAGCTGGGGTATCCGCTCGTCGCCCGCGAATCCACCGCGCCCTTTATGGCCTGCCTTACGACATCCGGCGTGGGCTCGGTCGGGTCGCCCACTCCGAAGTCGGTCACGTCGACGCCCTCGGCCTTTAGCCTAGCCACCTTTTTGTCTATCTCGGCGAACGCATACCCCGTAAGCTCCGACAACCTCTTAGAGACATTTATATCCATCCACCCCTCCCTTAGCTTCTTGCTTCTCAGCCTATCAGCTTCCCACGGCCCTTCTCGCCCCGCTTGCCTCTTATCCTCTAACGAGGTGTAAAATCAAGCACTTACGCTCTATCCTGCGGTAATTCAGGAGAAAAGAGTAAGCCCGCTTGACAAGTGAACGCTCGTTCACTTATTGTCCTTTCATCTAAAGGCAGAAGGTCTTCGCCCTCCGATAAGGCCCCTTGCAGAACAAAGGCCAAGGTG
>DAONII010000375.1:0-1682 GCA_035405085.1 bacterium
CTGCCCGTGCGCATCCGCGCGATGGTGAAGACGAGGGACGTGCTCTTCGCGGCCGGCCCGCCGGACGAGTACGACGCGGACGCGCCGTTCGACTCCTTCGAGGGCAAGCGGGGCGCGGCCCTCGTCGCCGTGTCGCCGACGAAGGGCGAGAAGCTGGGCGAGATGAAGCTCGACGTGCCGCCCGTCTTCGACGGCATGATTGCGGCCCGAGGAAAACTCTTCGTCGCCCTGCGGGACGGCTCGATCCTCGCCCTGGCGCCGTAGACCTAGGGGTCGGGTCTTTATTCTACACTTAAGCGCACCAGCGGGCCAGACTCTCGCAGCGCACGCGGAGCTTAAGTGTAGACCTATGGGGTCGGGTCTTTATTTTACACTTAAGCGCACCAGCGGGCCAGACTCTCGCAGCGCACGCGGAGCTTAAGTGTAAAATAAAGACCCGACCCCAAATCACTGGTGGATCTTGCTCTCAAGGACATCGAGTTGCTTCGCAAGAACGGGGTCGGCCTCCACTCCCCGCGCGGCGTTGCAGACCGCAGCGTCCCTGACCCCACCGAAGTACTCCCCCAGAACGGTCAGCGGCAGCGTAGTGACCCGTCGCGCAAGGGCAATGGCCAGACGACGAGGCGTATTCGCGCGGGAGCGCCCGTGCAACACCCGTCGCTCCACATCATAGGCTTCACAGACGACTTGCTCGACGTCGTTAAGGTCGGGCATGGGCTTCAGTTCCCGCGCAGCAGGAACATCGTGGTCCGGCAGTGTATCGGCAAGGAATCTCTTCATCCGCTCGACGAACGCGGGTGAGCCGAGGAGCGTCGAGGCCTGGACGTCGCGCAAGGGCGAAAGCGGCGGGTCCTCCATGCCACGTGCCAGGTACGCACGATAGTGCTCGCGCGCGGCCCGCACCGTGCGACCGTGCTGCGACAGGATAGATTCCCACGCCAGCCACTTCGGCGCCAGAGCACTATGGAAGTAGCATCGGCAACTGCTCCAGAAGTAGTCCTCGGGATCGCCGACGAGACCGGCGCGCACGGGGTTCAGGTGGACGTACCGACTCAGTTCCCACTCGTGGGTCGCTTCTTCGACGAGAACCGCCTTATAGCGCCCCTGCAGGAGGGGACCGACGCGATCATGACGACGGTTGAAGTCACTCACGTACCCCGAGTTGAGATCGTGCATACCCGTCGCCAGGTTCGCATAGGGGGTACGCAAGAAGAGATGGTAGTGGTTGTCCAGAAGCGCCCACGCGTACACCTCCCAGCGGTATCGCGTCGCGACACGGTCGAAAAGGTCGAGCCACCGGCTGCGGTCACCGTCGTGTTCCACAATGGGCCGTTTCTCGAGTCCTCGAGCCGTTACGTGATGGATAGCGCCTTCATACTCGATCCGCAGTGCACGAGCCATACGTGGCCTCCTCTGTGTGAATTGGGGTCGGGTCTTTATTTTACATTTAACTCCCAAGTCATCCGCGAGAGTTCAAACTGCCTGCCCGCTTAAATGTAAAATAAAGACCCGACCCCATTCACGTCGGATGGCTCAAGGCGATAGGCCGAGCCGTGGCCCTGGTAGAAGCCGTGGGCGGCGATCAGGTGGATCCCCAGCGCGGTGAACTGGAGGGGGCTCCCATCCGCAAGGGTCAGCTCGACCGCGCCCTTCGGGAAACTGCCGTCACCCCAGGGACACGG
>DAONII010000376.1:0-1681 GCA_035405085.1 bacterium
CACCGCGTTCTCCAGATTTGCGACGTTGCCCGCGTTGTCGTAGTCGGCGTCGTCGGGGAAGCCGGGCAGGCGCAGGTGCGTGTCCGTCATGACCACGAAAAAAGAGCCGGCCGACGAGAAGCTCCATGAGTGGTCGCCGTCCAGGGTGAGTCCGCCTGCGTCGGCCGCCTGTGCGGTTATAGTCGCGACGTACCGTCTGCCGACTTTGAAGCTCGCCTTCGGGGTGAAGACGGCTTTGGTGTTTTCGTCGGAGAGGCTTATGGTTCCCGGCACATCTGCGCCGCCCTCCCCGGTCACGAAAAACGAATCCTCTGTTATCGTTAGCGGGTTCATCTCCTTCGAGAACGTGGCGGTTATCTCCTGGACGGGGAGGGCGTCTGCGGAGAGATCCTCTGGGGTCGTGGATGCTACCTCGGGCGGGGTGATATCATCCGGGTCCGGGTCGGGCACCGGCCCTGCGCCCGATGTCCCTCCGCACGACGCGAGGGCGAGCGAGATGGCCAGTGTGAAGCGCCGAACGGATTTTGTTTTAAACGAATTTATCATCGAATTATAGCACGGCCTGACGGCCCGCGCGAGCGCCGTAAGCTCGCTTGGGGCGCTAGATCACAAGCCCCGCCGCGTTTCCCGAGGCCCACGCCCAGTGAAGGTTGTACCCCCCGATCCTTCCCGCAACATCCAGCACCTCGCCTGCGAAGAAGAGGCCCGGGGCCCCTTTCGCCTCCATCGTCTTCGACGAGATTTCCTTCGTGTCCACTCCGCCGGAGGTGACCTCCGCCGAGGCGAACCCCTCGCTTCCGGCCGGCGCGATCTCCCAGCGCGACAGCTTCCCGGCTATGATGTTCAGCTCGCGGTCCTTGAGCGAACGCATCGGGCGCGAGGGGGCGCTCGCCTCGCACCACGCCTCGGCGAAGCGCCTGGGGATGCGGGCCGCCAGAACGGTTTTCAGCTCCGCCCTGGGTCGCTCCGTGCGCATCTTCCTGAGGAACGGGCGAGCCTCCCCCTCCGGAAGGATCTCTACGACTATCTTTTCGCCGGGGCGGCGAAAGAGGGAGGCGTCGAGGATAGCTGGTCCGGAGAGGCCGCGGTGCGTGAACAGGACCCCTCCGCCGAAGCTGCCGCGCGCGATGCGAACGCGGGCGTCAAGGGATATCCCGCTCAGGCTTCCGAAGCGGCGGCGGCAGCCGGCGTTCCACAAAAGAGGCACCAGCGCCGGCCGCGGCGGGGAGATGCGAATTCCGAACTCCCTGGCTATCCTGTAGCCAAGATCCGAGGCCCCGAGCTCCTGCCGGGAGAGGCCGCCTGTGGCCACGACGACCGAAGGCGCCTCGAAGAAGCCCCGGTTCGTCGTGACGGAGTAGAAAAAGCGCGACGGGTCGCGGCCGACTCGCTCCACCGAATCGACCTTCGTTCCGGTCAGGATGATTGCCCCCGCCTTCTTGCACTCCTCCACCATGGCAGAGAGGAGGTCGCGCGAGGAGCGCCTGCAGAACAGCTTGCCGTATTCCTCCTCCACCCACGCCACCCCCTTGCGGTCCATGAACTCGACGATATCGTTCGGGCTCAGTCGCGCGAGCGCGGATTTGACGAAGTGCGGGTTTTCGGAGGGTAGTCGGATGCCTGCACGCTTCGGTTCGTGAAGTTGCAGCGCCCCTTGCCGGATGCCAGTATCTTCCGCCCG
>DAONII010000377.1:0-1678 GCA_035405085.1 bacterium
CATGATGCCGCGGCCGGTGATGATCTCGGACTCCTTGGAGGTGTCTACGCTCTGTATGAGGTCGAGCGGCCCGCCCTCGGGTCCGCCCACCGCGAATACCACCTTCGCGCCGGGTTCGAGCAGCTCCTGTGAGAGTGCGAGCGTGGTCCCGATCTTGATGATCGCGATTCTTGTCAGGGCTATGCGCGGAAGGGTGATGACGCCTCTGGCCCGCTTCAGCAGATCGTCCTTCGCCCCCTCGCCGGATTCGATCTTCTTCTTCTTCGTCAGAAGTATGAGGTTCTGTTTTCTCGGCACCGGGCCGGGGAAACAGGTGTCGTCCAGGGGGTCGGCGTGCAAAAGGACGGCGTTCGCCCCGGTCTTGGAGGCGATGGAGAAGGCGGCTTTGAGGATGAGGGTGTTCTGCTCGTCCATGGCTTGCGCACAATATAGTATGGGCAGGATGACTTCAAGCACAAACCCGCCCGATCCGTTGACCTGCCGCCTTACGTCGTATAGATTCGTCGCCATGAAAAAGATCGTCGCCATGTTCGCCGCCGCCGCGGCCCTCGTCTCCCTCCTGCTTTTGCCCGCCGAGGCCTCGGTCGAGAGGCGCGGGAAGAGCCCGTTCAGCTTCAGCCCGGAGGGGGGGGCGGTGGAGCTTTCGCAGGGCTCCCCGTTCGAGTTCGAGATGACCATAGGAGTTCCGGAGGGGCACTATCTGTACGCGGACGAAGTGGAGGTGGACTTCGTGAGCCTGGAGGGGCTCATGGTGAGCGACGTCTCCCTTCCTGAGTCCGTTGAGTTCGCCGACCCTTTTATCGGAAAGAGAGTCGAGGTCCTGCGCGGAGACGTGAGGATAATCATCTCCGGGTTCGTGCCCGAGGGCCTCTCCCCGGGCCTGCATGAGCTCGTTGCGCGGGTTTCGTTCCGGGGCTGCTCTCCGACCATTTGCTACCGCGCCGAGGACAGGGAGGTGCTCTTCGATGTTCGGGTGCTGCCGCCGGCCGGGATCGACGATACGGAGGCCCCCGATTTCAAGGCGGAGGCGGAATTTCCACCCTCAGTTTCCGCGGGGGAGGGTGCAGGACAGGGGCTGCTCGCTCTGCTCGACGTGAAGGACTTCGGGAACCTCATTGAGCGCGGGTTAACCCTGACGCTCGCGATAGTCTTCGTCGCCGGTATACTCACGTCACTCACCCCATGCGTATGGCCGGTCATCCCGTTGGTGCTGCTCTTCGTCGGAATCCGCCCCCAAAGGCGCTTTCACCAAAACCTCATGACCGCGGTAACGCTCGTGGCCGGGCTCATCCTCGTGTACGCGCTCCTCGGCGTGGCCGCCGCCTTTTTAGGAAAGAGCCTGGGTTTCCTGTACCAGCAGAGGTGGTTTCTCGCGCTCGTCGTCCTCTTCTTCCTGTCGATGAGCCTTGCCATGTTAGGCGTATTCGACGTGCGGATGCCGAAGCGCCTGCAGGCGCGGCTGGAGCGCATGGGCGGCCGGGGTTACAAAGGGGCTTTTTTGGCGGGGATGGGAACGGGGCTCATCGCGTCCCCCTGTGCCGGGCCGATACTCGCCGCCCTTTTGGGGTACGTGGCTCTCACGAGAAGCTACGCCGCGGGGTTTTCCCTCCTCGTCGTCTACGGAATCGGCATGGGCCTGATGATGGGTGGCCACCTGCACGGCATGCTCGGACGCAGC
>DAONII010000378.1:0-1660 GCA_035405085.1 bacterium
TGCGGGCTTCCAAGTCAAAAAAAGGCGCCCCCTTTGGCAGGGGGCGCCAGGTGTTCGAAATACGGGAATCTACTCCGCGGCGGCCGGAGCCGGAGTCGGCGCTGGTGCTGGTGTCGGAGCAGGCTCTTGAGCTGGGGCCTCGGCCGGGGCCGGGGGAGGCGTGGGTGCGGCGGGCATGGAGTTGAAATCCACCGTCGGGGCCGCCTTTGCCCCTTCGTCGGCCTTGAAGTATATGTTCTCGCGAGCGTAGCCGAAGATAGACGCGAGGATGTTCGCCGGGAACCTGCGCACGTAGACGTTGTAAGCCTTCACCGCCTCGTTGTAGCGCATCCGCTCGACCGCTATGCGGTTTTCAGTGCCGGCGAGCTCGTCCTGAAGCGCCATGAAGTTCTGGTTCGACTTGAGGTCCGGGTAGCGCTCGACCACGAGCATGAGCCTGCCCAGCGCGGCGGAGAGCTGGTTGTTCGCCGCAACCTTGTCCGGGATTGTCGTGGCGCCGCCCGCCTTCGCGCGCGCCTCCGCGACGTCGATGAAGACCTTCTGCTCCTGCGCTGCGTAGCCCTTCACCGTGCTTACGAGATTGGGGATGAGGTCGTTTCTGCGCTGCAAAACGTTTTCGACCTGCGCCCAGCTGGTGGCGACCGATTCGTTTAGCGTGACTATCTCGTTGTAGCGGCCCACACAGCTCCCGCCGATGCCGATGGCGAGGACTACGATTATTGCGACTACGATCCAGGTCTTTTTCATGTCTGCCTCCATGTTGATGACGTGCAAACAAAGCAAACTTCGCTACATTCCGTCCACGTATGTAGTTATCGCTTCCAGCTCCGTCAGGTAACGCTCGAACATAGCGACAGCCTCGTCGCCGCGCGGCATTATGGACGCGCCGCGCCTGATCTCAACGATATCGAGAAAGACCTGCGGGTCGAAGCCGGTTCGCGCCGCCAGCGTCTCCACTACCGCCCTTGCGTCACTGGGCGGGTTTTCGCCCATGAGGCGAAGCGCCGCACGGAACGCGGCGAGGAACGTGGAGAAGGAGGCGACAACCGTGCGCGCGAGTTCCTTCGGCTTGTTGCAGGTGGCCGCGTAGAAGGCGCGCAGGTGCAAAAGCTTTCCCTTCATCTCGCTCTCGATCTGGTGGCGCAGGTGCTTCGCGTCCGGCGCGACGTTCGTCAAGGGGTCGCCGCCAAGGATGACCTTGTGGCGCTCCTGCATGTCCAGAAACTCTATTGGGAAGACATCCAGCGAGCGCTCTATGTGCTTCGGGCCGAAGAAGTGCGGGGGAGGGTTCCCCTTCCTCACCCATTTGCGAACGACCCGGTTTGCCTTTGCGAGCGCGGCAGGCGTGGGGCTTGCGAGGACGCAGAAGACGTTGAAGTCGGAATATTTCTTCGAATAATCCGTGCTTGCGGCGGAGCCGTAGAGCACGACGGACTTGAGCTCCTCGCCGTAGATCTTCTCGAGCTCGTGCGCCAGTTCGTGTGGTGTCATAAATGCTCCTTATCATCTACCAGCCGCGAGAGGCCCCTCCGCCTCCAGACATCCCGCCGCCGAAGCCGCCAAAACCTCCGCCGCCGAAGCTGCCGCCTCCGAAGCCTCCGCCTCTGCCGCCGCGGCCGGAGCTCGCAAGGAAGAAAAGAAAGAGCCACGGGTGGCGGAT